>CALLHT010000041.1 GCA_938009335.1 uncultured Rhizobiaceae group bacterium | reverse complement strand
CCGAGCGTTTCAAGAAACTCGATCTGCTTTGGATTAAGAGGCTCCCCGCGAAGGGCTTCGAACCGAGCAGGTTGAATGCCTTCCGCAAGGCGAAGGCCCATCAGCAGAAATTCATCAGCCTGCTCTTCAGGCAATAGAGGCAATTGCTCCTCCATGCCATGGCCTTGTACCATTACTTTCTGCCACCATTCTTCAGGATTTTTGTGCGTGGCGGTCGCAATCTTGCGAGTGTTCAGTGTAAGCCGTCCGTGCGCACCAGGGCCAATGCCGGCATAGTCTTGCCCGCGCCAGTAAACGAGATTGTGCGCGCATTCATGGCCAGGTCTGGCGTGGTTGGAAATCTCGTAGGTTTGATAGCCAGCATCTGCGGTGATGTTTTGGGTAATTTCATACAGTTCTGCAGACGGATTTTCATCGAGCGGATTGAGTTTTCCCGCTTCATGCAAGTCAAAGAACCGGGTGCCCTCTTCGATGGTCAATTGATAAAGTGATAAATGCCCGGCAGAAAGATCAATCGCCTGTTTGAGTTCTTTCTCCCATTCTACAGCCGTTTGATTGGGCCTTGCATAAATAAGGTCAAATGACATGCGCGGGAAAACGGATTGTGCAATCTCAATGGCACCAATTGCTTCGCTCGCATTATGAAGGCGACCCAGAAACTTCAATTGATCATCATGTAAGGATTGGATGCCGAGAGAAACACGGTTCACCCCGGTTGCGCGGTATCCTTTAAAACGTTCGGCTTCGACGCTTGAGGGATTGGCTTCCATTGAAATTTCTGCATCAGCGGAAAGCGTCCAGTGCCTGCCGATTGCGTTGAGAATGGTTTCAACGGTTTGCGGCTCCATCAAAGAAGGTGTGCCACCACCAAAGAATACACTGGTTACTTCCTTAGGGCCCGACATAGAAGCCATATGTGCAATCTCGCGTTCATAGGCTTGCACGTAGGTTTGCTGGTCGACCGGATTATGCCGCACATGGCTGTTAAAATCACAATAAGGGCACTTGGCGGCGCAAAAGGGCCAGTGCACATAAACACCAAACGCTTTGTCCAATGCTTGGCTCATGCACCAGCGCTTTCTGAAAGGCAGGTGCGTGCAAGAAGTGCAAAGGCGCGCGCGCGATGGGAAAGTCCATCATCATCCCGGCTTGCATCCCAACCGTGTTTTTCTTCCGCAGTCATTTCGCCAAAAGTTCTTTCATGGCCATTGGGTTTGAAAATCGGATCGTAGCCAAACCCCGCATCGCCCACCGGGGGCCAGACGATCTCGCCCGGCGCTTCGCCTCTAAAATATTCAAGATGTTCATCCGGCCAGGCAAGACAAAGAACTGCAACAAACTTTGCACCACGCACATGCGGTTCGGTAGCGCCTGCTTTTTGTAAAGCCTGCTCAACTTTCTCCATTGCCATCATGAAATCACGACCGGAGCCGTCTTCTTTTTCTGCCCAGTCAGCTGTGTAAACTCCCGGTGCATCACCAAGGGTGGTGACACAAAGTCCGGAATCATCTGCCAAAGCCGGCAGCCCGGTGGTACGTGCCGCAGAAAGTGCTTTGATCGCAGCATTTTCTTCAAACGTGGTTCCGGTTTCTTCAGGTTCTGGTAGATCAAGCTCCGCTGCTGACTTCGCACTAAACCCGAAGGGTGCGATCAATTCATTGATCTCACGCACTTTGCCTGCATTGTGGCTGGCAACAATGATTTCGCGCTCAGTCAGCTTTCTCATGTTTGGCCTCAGCGGTTCTCGTTCTGCATGGCGACAAGCGAAGAGATGCCGCCTGTTGCAAGATCAAGAAGTGAGTTCAGCTCGTCGCGGCTGAACGGTGCACCTTCCGCAGTGCCCTGAATTTCAACAATGCCGCCAGAGCCTGTCATCACAAAGTTTGCGTCTGTCTCCGCATCGGAATCCTCGACATAATCAAGATCGAGAACCGGAGTGCCTTTGTATACACCACAGGAAATAGCTGCCACATTATCGGTCAGCACTTTGTCTGAAACCATATCACGGGCTTTCATCCACTCAATACAATCTCGAAGTGCAATAAATCCGCCGGTGATCGAAGCTGTACGCGTGCCGCCATCTGCCTGAATGACATCGCAATCCACAGTGATTTGACGCTCGCCAAGTTCTTTCATATCAACCACAGCACGCAGAGAGCGCCCGATCAGGCGTTGAATTTCGCTGGTACGGCCAGATTGCTTGCCCGCAGTTGCTTCGCGGCGCATCCGGTCGTGTGTTGATCGTGGCAGCATGCCGTATTCTGCCGTTACCCAACCGGTTCCGCCACCGCGTAACCACGGTGGCACACGCTCTTCAAGGCTTGCAGTACACAAGACGTGGGTATCTCCAAATTTGATAAGGCATGAGCCTTCTGCATGTTTGGCGAAACCACGTTCGATGGTTACTGCGCGCATCTCATCGGCGGCACGTTTGGAAGGACGCATAAGAAACTCCTGAAAAACTGAAAGTCATGCCTTGTAGACTGTTCGTTCGCCATTGGCAAAGACAGATTTAAGGACTAAATTCGCATAAGTGGATTAGCCACAAAATGGCGATAAGCATGAACAAACCAACCGGAAAAGTACCGTTTCCAGAGAGCCCGATTCAGGAGCTGGATCAGCGTTCGAGAGAGATCTTTCGTCATATCGTGGATAGTTATCTCGATTCAGGAGATCCGTTGGGATCGCGGTCAATCTCCAAACAATTGGCGGTCAATCTTTCGCCTGCCACTATTCGTAATGTCATGTCTGACCTCGAATCCTTGGGTCTTATCTATGCGCCCCACACAAGTGCAGGCCGTATGCCAACGGATTTGGGCCTTCGTTTCTTTGTCGATAGTTTTATGGAACTCGGCAACTTGGCGAAATCTGAGCGCCAATCCATCGAAACGCAGATGAAAGCCGCGTCTAGCGAAAAGACGTTTGACAATGTGTTGTCAGAAGCCAGCCAGCTTTTGTCTGGCCTTTCGCGCACCGCAGGTTTGGTGGTCACCGGCAAGGCGGATCTTCGGCTTAAACATATTGAGTTCATTCGGTTGGAGCAAACCAAAGCACTTGCAGTTATCGTGGGCGAGAATGGCTCCGTTGAGAACCGTATTCTGACCCTGCCGGTCGGCACAACAGCATCAACCCTGATTGAAGCTGCGAATTTCATTAATGCCAAGATCGCCGGACAAACGATCGCAGAGGCAAACACGCTGCTTGCTCAAATGCATAATTCAGCCCGTATGGAACTTGATGAGTTAAGCCAGAAACTGGTGAATGCTGGGATTGCAACCTGGGCTGGAAGCAGCGAAGGGCAGCCGGGCCAATTGATTATTTCCGGCCATGCGAATTTGTTGGAAGACCTGGAAGCCAGCGATGACCTTGATCGCGTCCGTCAGCTCTTTGGCGAACTGGAATCCAAAGAAAACTTCATGAAGTTGCTGGAACTTACGGAAGCGGGTGATGGTGTCCGCATATTTATTGGTTCAGAAAGCAAATTGTTTTCACTTTCGGGTTCATCGGTCATTGTCGCGCCTTATAAAGACAAAGAGCAAAAGGTTGTTGGAGCGCTGGGTATTATTGGCCCAACCCGCCTCAATTACTCGCGTTTGGTCCCTATGGTTGACTATACAGCCAAAGTAATCAGCCGGATATTGCAATAGCCCCTTGATTTTTGCCTCGTAAACCCTGATATCCCAACCAAATCCAATTCTATTCGGGAATGACATTGATGAGCGACGAAAACGAGCATCAAAAGCCAGCGGCTGACAAAGCAGAAACCCTTGCGCCAGAGGAAATGGACGCGATGAGCGAAGAAGAATTGCTCGCTGCACTTTCTGGTGAAGAAGAAGGCGAATCTGAGGGTGAGGGCTTCGCCAATCCGTTGGAAGCCTTAGCTGCAGAAAACACTCGTCAGGAAGAAGAGATCAAAGAGTTGAAAGACCAGCTTCTTCGAACTGCTGCGGAAATGGAAAACCTGCGTCGTCGTACACAGAAAGACGTTGCAGATGCACGTGAGTTCTCCATCTCGAAATTTGCCCGTGACATGTTGAGCGTGGCAGATAACCTGCGCCGCGCCTTGGAGCATGTGCCGGAAGAAGAAAAAGAAAATGCAGGTCTAAAGACACTCTCTGAAGGTGTCGAGATGACCGAGCGCGAGCTCCTGAGCGCATTAGAAAAAAATGGTGTCTCCAAGATTGACCCTGAGGGTGAGAAATTCGATCCGAACTTCCATCAGGCAATGTTTGAAGTGCCCAATCCGGAAGTGCCGAACAACACGGTCGCTCAGGTGGTTCAAGTCGGCTATGTGATCGGCAGCCGGGTCTTGCGCCCTGCAATGGTCGGAGTTGCCAAAGGCGGACCGAAAGCCGAGGCAAAATCAGCGGAAGACGCTGAAGAAGGATAACTTCCTTTGCTCTGCTGAGTTGGGTATAAGAAACGCGCCCTAATGAATCGCAGGCGCGTTTATGCCAAAGAAAAACATTCATCTTGATGAGCTAATCGACAGCAAATCTCTGCGCGAGCAATTGACTGCTTTGACGCATGATAGCGGAATGGATGGTTCCTCCAACAAAGTACGTGCAGAAGTTCTTTCGATCTTGAAAAAGGCCTCGAAAGATGGTCGTGCTCATGCCCGCGATCAACTGTTTGAGGATGGCGACGGCACAGCATGTGCCTGGCGGATATCCCACCTGCAAGATGAAATCATACGCATTATTTATGATTTCGCGGTGACGCATGTGTATCGCGCGCAGAACGCATCGGATGCTGAGCAAATCGCAGTAACCGCTGTTGGCGGATATGGTCGCGGGACGCTAGCGCCGGGGTCGGACATCGACCTGTTGTTTGTGCTTCCCTATAAGCAGACAGCCTGGGGCGAACAGGTGATCGAGTATGTTC
This sequence comes from uncultured Rhizobiaceae group bacterium, assembly GCA_938009335.1. GTDB lineage: Bacteria > Pseudomonadota > Alphaproteobacteria > Rhizobiales > Rhizobiaceae > JAALLB01. Next base: position 10,974 of record CALLHT010000041.1, on the reverse strand, counting down.
TCTACATGCTTTGGGACATGGGGTTCAAAGTGGGTCATGCTACGCGCAACATTGATGAGTGCATTCGGTTGTCGCGTGAAGACATGACCATTCGCACATCTATCCTGGAGTTGCGATATCTTCACGGCACGAAAGAACTTGCAGACACACTTGCGCAACGTTTTTCAGAAGAAGTGGTTGCCAAGGGCGCCAAGGACTTCATCTCTGCAAAACTATCTGAACGCGATGACCGTCATGCAAAGGCCGGTGGGTCGCGCTATCTGGTTGAGCCGAACGTAAAGGACGGCAAGGGTGGATTGCGCGACCTGCATACGCTTTTCTGGATTGGGAAATATTTTCATCAGGAGGCCAGAACCCATGGCCTCGTCAAAGCTGGCATGTTCACGGAAGCTGAGTATCGTCGGTTCAGGCGTGCGGAAAACTTTCTATGGACTGTTCGTTGTCATATGCATTTTCTGACGGCCCGTGCGGAAGAGCGTCTTTCGTTCGACATTCAGCGCGAGATCGCAAGTGCTTTGAATTATGTGCCGCGCGGTGGCCTCTCCGGTGTCGAACGCTTCATGAAACACTACTTCCTGACCGCGAAGGAGGTTGGCGATCTAACCCTGATTGCATGTGCCAAACTTGAGGAACAGGAAGCGAAAGATGTTTCCGGTTTCAACCGATTGATCAAATCGGTCGTGCGCAGGCGTAGGAAAATAAAAGGGTCGGATGCATTCGTTGACGATAATGGCCGGCTCAATGTTACCGGTAAATCAGTCTTCCAAGACGATCCGGTAAATTTGCTTCGGTTCTTCCAGTTTGCAGAAAAGACCGAACTAGATTTTCATCCTGACGCAGTGGAGCTATTATCTAAATCGCTCTCCTTGGTAGGGCCGGAAATGCGCAAAGATCCGGAAGCAAATGCACTGTTTCTGCAATTGCTGACGAGTAAAAAAGGCCCTGAGCGGATGTTACGCCGCATGAACGAAACCGGGTTCTTGGGCAAGTTTGTCCCGGCCTTCCGCAAGGTCGTCGCTATGATGCAATTCAATATGTACCATCACTATACGGTGGATGAACATTTGATCCGCTCAATCGGTGCTTTGTGGGGTATTGAAAGCGGAAAGCTCGCTGAGGAGCATCCGCTATCAAGCGAACTGCTTCCAAACATCAAAGACCGGACAATACTCTATGTGGCGCTTTTCCTGCATGACATTGCCAAGGGCCGCAAAGAAGATCATTCAATTGCAGGAGAGCGGGTTGCACGGCAAGTATGTCCGCGTTTAGGCCTTGATGCCGAACAAACCAATTTGGTTGCCTGGCTTATCCGCGAACACCTCACCATGAGTACGATTGCTCAGAGCCGCGATATCTCAGACCGTAAGACGATCCAGGATTTTGCCAGCGTCGTGCAAGAGGTTGAACGCATGCGTTATCTCGTGGTGCTTACAGTTTGCGACATACGTGCCGTGGGGCCGGGTGTCTGGAACGGGTGGAAGGGACAGCTCCTTCGCAATCTGTACTATGAGACCGAGCTCTATCTGAATGGTGGCTTTTCCAAGATACCGCTTCAAGCACGTGTTCAGGGTGCGAAGTTGCAGCTTGCTGAAACGCTTTCGGACTGGGATGAACAAGAACGCGAAAAGATCATCAACCTGCCGTATCCTGCTTACTATTTGGCGACCGAACCGGAGGCACAGGTTCGTCATATGACGTTGCTGCGTGAGATGAAACAAACCGGCCAGCAACTTGCAACTTCGGTCAATACCAAGCAATTTGAAGCAATTACCGAAATTACTGTTGTGGCACCTGATCACCCGCGGTTACTGTCGATTATTGCGGGCGCTTGTGTTGCTGCAGGCGGTAACATTGTCGACGCACAAATTCATACGACAAGCGATGGTCGCGCGCTCGACTCTATCTTCATCAACCGTGAGTACGACAATGACGAAGATGAGTTAAGACGCGCAAGCCGGATTGGTAAACTGATCGAGGAAGTTCTGTCGGGAGATGCAAAACTACCGGACGTCATCAAACGTAATCGCTTGTCGCGTGGTCGTCACAAGGCCTTTTCTATCACGCCGAAAGTAGAGGTGAATAACGACTTCTCTGACACATTCACGGTCATTGAGATTGAATGTCTGGATAGGCCGGGGCTTCTCTCAGAACTTACAGAAGCGCTCGCAGACCTGAACCTCGACATTGGTTCGGCCCATGTGGTGACTTTTGGCGAAAAAGCCAATGACAGTTTCTACGTGCGCGATCTGGTCGGTCACAAAATTGATAATCCAGCCCGCATCAAAAAAATCAAAACACGTCTTACTGAAGTGATGGCGCCTGCCAAGAAAAAGGAAGCCGCATGAGCTTCCAATTTAATCCAGAGCAGCTGGAATTGCTTAAAAAGGAAGGCGATGAAAAATGGCAAGGAAAGTCTGCTGCTATACTCGAGGCTTGGTTGAACAAACAAAATATTTTTCCATTGAAAGATGAGGATGTTTTAGCTGCAAACGAACTTTGGAGCGAAGTTTGTAATCGTGATCAGGTGTTCGAGATTTGTGAAGATTCTACGATATCAACTGATGCTAAAATATTGGCAGTACTAGCATGGGGAGGGATTTTCTATCCAAACGCAAAACGTTTTTTCGTACTAAATGAAGTCCTTTCCGAAGTAAGAATGATTTGCCTAGAAATGCAATCTGGGGCTATGGACAGGCGAAGTGCTTTTGAAGCTTTTAGTAAATTGGGAAACTCCTTGAAAGGAATTGGGCCAGCCTATTTCACAAAGTTGATGTTCTTTTTTGCTAGAGGTAAAGGGTGTTATATTTTGGACCAGTGGACCGCAAAATCTGTAAACGTATTTTGCGGTAAACCCATTATACATCTAATATCCAATCGGACAGTGAGTAGACACAACGATGCCAATACTTATGACCACTTCTGTGAGATAATAGAGGCCTTAGCACGTGTGTTGAATATCAAGGCTGACCAAGCAGAGATGCGGATATTTTCATCTCGCAATGGAGTCTGGCGTCAATACGTACGGGAGAAGCATTCCAAAGAATTTTTAGCATTGACTAAAAAGGAAGCCGCATGAGCTTGATCCGTAAGTTTGCTTCCGTTGGCGGGGCCACGATGGCAAGTCGTGTGCTTGGGTTTGTCCGTGAAGCAATGGTGGCCGCCTTCCTTGGCGCGGGTCCGGTAGCGGATGCATTTTATGCCGCATTCCGGTTTCCAAATCTGTTCCGGCGTTTGTTTGCAGAAGGCGCATTTAATTCCGCCTTTGTCCCGCTTTTTGCAAGCGAATTGGAAACCGGTGGACGCGAAGCAGCACGCGAATTTGCTGAGAAAATTCTCTCGTTTCTATTGCTTATATTGCTGCTCTTCTCGGCGCTCGCCATGGTCTTTATGCCGTTTCTGGTTGGGACAATCATCGCGCCAAAATTCATCGAAGATCCGGAAAAGTTTGATCTTACGATCCTGTTGACCCGGATCATGTTTCCTTATCTCGCGGCGATGTCATTGGTTGCGATGTTGTCAGGTATTCTGAATGCATTCCGACGATACTTCCTCGCTGCGTTTGCACCGGTTCTGCTCAATATCATTTTGGTTGCAGTACTTGCTGCAGGTGGTTTGAGTGGATTGGAACAACGCGAGATTGGCATCGCCATGGCGTGGGGTGTTTTCGTGGCCGGGATTATGCAGCTTCTCCTTCTTATTTACGGCGTTCGCAAGGAAGGGTTTCCGCTTTCGCTTTGTCTGCCAAAGCCATCTCCTGCGGTGAAGCGTCTATTGATTTTGGCCTTGCCAACTGCACTTGCGGGCGGGATCACGCAAATAAATCTTCTTGTCGGGCAAATTATTGCCTCTGCGCAGGCGGGCGGCATTGCGATCATGAATTATGCAGACCGCCTGATGCAGCTGCCGCTTGGCATTATCGGCATTTCCATTGGTGTGGTTTTATTGCCGGAACTTACCCGCGCCCTTGCCGGAGAAAATCGAAAAGAAGCGATGCATCTGCAGAACCGCAGTCTGGAATTCGGATTGGGATTAACCGTACCTGCGGCCGTTGGCCTGTTCATGATCCCGCTCCCGCTAATTGCTTTGGTTTATGAGCGCGGCGCCTTTGACCGTGAAACCTCTGAGATCACGGCGCAGGTGCTTGCAGCCTTCGCAATTGGATTGCCTTCGTTTGTTCTGATCAAGATTTTTCAACCATCATTCTATGCTCGTCAGGATATGAAAACACCCATGTGGTTTTCCGGCGTGAATGCAATCAGCAATATCGTTCTGGCGCTGATCCTCTTCCCAATTTTCGGTGTGGTTGGCTTGGCTCTGGCGACCAGTGCAGCGGGCTGGATTAATGCGTTTCTCTTGTGGTTCGTTCTTCTCGGCGGGAAGAATTTTGAATTTGCTGCATCCACAGTGAGAAACGTCATTCTGATCTGTTTCGCAAGCGCCTGTATGGCCGGTGTCCTTTATGCAGGTAATCTCTATTTCGCTGAAGCGCTCACCGACAATGCGCTTTTAGTTCGCATTGCTTTGGTCGGTGGATTGATCGCAGTTGCTTCGATTGTGTATTTCGCGATTGTGATTGCTTCGGGCGCTATTCCAAAACAACAACTGGCCCGAATGCTCAAGCGCAACTGACCCCTTGCGTCAGGCGATACCATCCGCCATAACCCGCTCAAAATCATTCAGCGAAAGTCTTTCCCATGGCCCAGCCAATCAATCGCGTATTTTCTGGCGTTCAACCCACAGGTAATCTGCATCTCGGCAACTATTTAGGCGCAATTCGCAAATTCGTTGCCATGCAGGAAAGTCATGAATGCATCTACTGCGTGGTTGATCTCCATGCAATTACCGCGGATTTGGTGCAGGACAATCTGAAACAACAAACCCGGGAGATCGCAGCAGCATTTGTGGCATCCGGCATCGATCCCAAATCACACATTGTATTTAACCAGTCTCAGGTTCGCGAGCACGCGGAACTTGCCTGGATGTTCAATTGTGTTGCGCGCATGGGCTGGTTGCAGCGGATGACGCAGTTCAAGGAAAAAGCGGGTAAGAACGCGCAAAATGCGTCTGTCGGTTTGTTTACCTATCCAAACCTGATGGCAGCCGACATCCTGTTGTACCGCGCGACCCATGTCCCGGTTGGTGATGACCAGAAGCAGCATCTTGAACTTACACGAGACATTGCCGCCAAGTTTAACCATGATTTTGCCAAGCGCATTAAAGAAGCAGGTCATGGCGAAGACGGCTACTTCCCGATTACGGAGCCGATTATTGAAGGCCCTGCAACCCGTGTCATGTCTTTGCGCGATGGTTCAAAGAAAATGTCAAAGTCTGAGCCCTCCGATATGTCCCGCATTAACCTGACCGACAGCGCGGACGATATTGCGAAGAAGATCAGAAAAGCGAAAACAGATCCTGATCCGCTGCCGGATAATCTGGAAGATTTGAAGGGACGTCCGGAAGCTGAAAACCTTGTCGGCATCTATGCTGCCCTCAATGATGTTACGCCCGATAAGGTTGTTGCCGAGTATGCAGGCCAGCAATTTGGCACTTTCAAGCCTGCTTTGGCAGAATTGGCTGTGGAGAAACTTGCTCCGATTAACACTGAAATGCGCAAGCTAATGGACGATAAAGCCCATATGGATGGTATTTTGGAGGATGGAGCGGCTCGTGCGCGTGAAATCGCTCAACAAACCATGAAAGAGGTCAGAAGCATTTTTGGCTTCCTTGGCTAACTGCGCTGGTGTAGTTTCAATCGTCCAACAGATGCGGTGAGAGTAAAATGGTAAGTAAACGGCTGAGTCACGAAGACGGTCACAAACGCAAGTTTCTTTGCGTGGTGGATTCCACAACCGAGTGTGAAAAGGCTGTTCTCTATGCCGAACGCAGAGCGACTAATACCGGCGGGGCTTTGGCGTTGCTTTATGTGTATGAGCCTGAAGATTTTCAGCATTGGCTTGGCGTAGAAGAAGTCATGAAGGCCGAAGCGCGCGAGCGTGGCGAAGAGCATCTGGAAAAATATGCTGCATTTTGCCGGGAGCATGGCAGCATAGACCCTCAATTGATCTATCGCGAAGGTAGAACAAAAGAGCAAATCTTGGAGCTGGTAGAAGAAGATCAGGACATCTCAATCCTTGTCCTTGCAGCCGGTGACAGTAAAGATGGCCCTGGTCCTTTGGTTTCATCCTTAGGTGCGGCAGGAAGTGCATTCGGCATTCCGGTAATCGTGGTGCCCTGTGAGATGACGTTCGAAGATATCGACAGCGTCACATAATTTGTGAACGGATGATGACGTGCACGGCAGGCACCGCTCTTGATTATTACTATGCAAACGCTTACTTTTGAATCATTCTAGACTAGAGCGGATTTGATCCGCCACACGGAGCGTAAACATGTTTATACAGACAGAAGCCACGCCAAATCCTGCAACCCTGAAGTTTTTGCCGGGTGTTCCGGTGCTGCAATCGGGTTCTGCTGATTTTCGGACACCGGAAGAAGCCGCTGCGTCTCCTTTGGCTGAACAATTGTTCCGTATTCCTGGAGTTGCTGGCGTATTCTTTGGATATGATTTCATCTCCGTTACGCGTGAAGGTGACGAAGAAGACGGTTTTGATTGGCAGCATTTAAAGCCGGCCATCCTTGGTACGATCATGGAGCATTTTGTGACGGGTAAGCCAGTCATGAAGGACGCTTCAGCAAGCATAGATGATGTCGAAGAGGATTTTGATCCGGCAGACTCCGAGATTGTAAACACAATCAAGGAACTTTTGGACACGCGGGTTCGACCTGCTGTGGCACAAGATGGTGGAGACATAACCTTCCACGGCTTCCGTCAGGGGATTGTCTATCTGCACATGAAAGGTGCCTGCGCGGGATGCCCGTCCTCCACTGCAACGCTAAAACATGGTATCCAGAACCTGCTGAAGCATTTCATTCCCGAAGTGCAGGAAGTGCAGCCGGTTGGCGTTTACATCTAATTCGGGCTCGTGACGCTTCTCGCAATCGATACATCAGCAAACAATTGCGCTGTCGCCATCATGGATTGTGACAGCGTTGAACTGTTGGCGGAAGTGACTGAAGACATTGGTCGCGGTCACGCGGAAGTTTTGATGGGGCAGATTGATGCCTGCTTGCATGAAGCGAACCGCTCTTATTCCGATTTGACACGCGTCGCGGTCACCGTCGGACCGGGAAGTTTTACCGGTGTACGGGTTGGCCTTGCTGCGGCCCGTGGATTGGCATTGGGGCTTGATGTTCAGATCATTGGTGTTTCCACACTCGATGCAGCGGAACGCCATGCAATGGAACTCGGCGCAACCGGCCCGATTGCAGTGCTGCTTGACGCCAAGCGCGATCAGGCGTTTTGCAAATTGCCTGATGAGCAACCGCAAGCCTGTTCATATGATGCGTTACTGGAGAAACTGGTTTCGTTCGATGGGGTACTCTGTGGCTCAGGCGCGCATGAATTGAACTCAAGAACCAGTCTTAATTTGCCAGTTGTTCACACGGAAACAGCAATTCCCATCGCTACAATTGCGCGTTTGGCGTTAGAACAAGAACCATCAGACACCCCACCTGAACCCCTTTACCTGCGTTCTGCAGATGCAAAAAAACAGTCGGGCTTTGCATTGCCTAGGATTGGAGCCTAGGTGATGTTGGGGGGAGTTTTAAACAATCTGCGAAACCCTAGACCTTCAGTAATCGAAGAAGCCAACGAGGACGACCTTGTGAATCTCGCAGACATCCATCGTGAGGGGTTCGCGCATGGGTGGAGCGACGGTGAACTTGCTAAACTGATGGCAAATGAGAATTATTTCTGTCTCGTTGCTCGCAAAAAAGGCAAAGCGGATAAGCCTCCATCAGCGTTTATCATGGTGCGCACTGCAGCCGACGAAGCTGAAGTCATCACAATTGCGACCAAGAAGTCAGCTCGCGGCAAAGGCGTTGGTCGCCAGCTGTTAGAGGCTGCTATTCGGAAACTACAAGGGGACCGGATTGCGTCGCTTTTCCTTGAGGTAGATGAGAAAAACGCCGCCGCAATTCATCTTTATCGCAAACTTGGCTTCAAGAAAGTGGGGGAGCGGCAGGGGTATTATTCGTCTCAGGACACTGAAAATCCTTCCATGGCGCTTGTCATGCAACGTGATCTTGGCTAGGCAGTGTTTGTGTGAATTCAGGTGACCGAGGTGGCGATGTCTCTCGAAGATCAGTGTATTGCCAAAGGCTTGCGGATGACGGGGCAGCGCCGCGTGATCGCAAAAGTGCTGGAAGAAGCGACTGATCACCCCGATGTGGAAGAACTCTATAATCGCGCTTCTCGCGTAGACGATAATATCTCAATCGCCACGGTCTATCGTACCGTCAAACTGCTGGAAGAAACCGGTGTCATCGAACGTCATGAATTTCGTGATGGGCGTGCGCGGTATGAAATTGTTCCTGAGGACCATCATGATCATCTGATTGACCTAAAATCGGGTCATGTGATCGAGTTTGCCAGCGCCGAGATTGAAGCATTGCAGGAGAAGATTGCCCGCGAGCACGGTTACAAGCTCGTAGATCATCGCCTTGAATTGTACGGTGTTCCAATCAAGAAGTCCGAAACGGGCGAATGATTGCAAACCTCCGATTGGCTCTTGTTCTGGGGTTTATGTTTCCGCTTACCCTCTTGCTGATGCCGGTCCAGTTTCTGGCAATAAAACTCAACCTTGGTTTGGCGCGAAATATCCCTGTCTTCTGGCATAGACTCATGACCCGCATGATGGGGTTGAAGATTGCCAGTCACGGCGAAATGTCCAGAAACCGCCCGCTCATGCTGGTCGCCAATCATATTTCGTGGTGTGATATTCTGATATTGGGCTCGCTTGGGGATGTGTGTTTCATAGCCAAGAACGAGGTTTCGACCACACCATTTGCTGGCTTACTTGCAAAACTTCAACGCTCTGTTTTTGTCGTCCGCGAAGAAAAGCGCAAATCCGGAGAGCAGGCCCGTGAGGTAACGCAAAGGCTAATCAACGGCGATACGATTGTCCTATTTGCCGAAGGAACAACTGGCGATGGAAATCGGTTGCTGCCCTTTAAGTCTTCACTTTTTGGTGCCGCGCAATACGCGTTAGAAGCACAAGAGATTGATCGGGTACACATTCAGCCGGTTTCGATTGCTTACACGCGGTTTCATGGTATTCGGATGGGCCGACGTCAGCGCGCACGGGCATCTTGGCCGGGCGATATCGAGCTTGCACCACATGCCAAAGAGTTCATGAAAGCATCCGCATGGGATGTGGATGTTTGTTTCGGTGAACCGATCGTTTTTGATGAGAACACCCGCCGTCGCGTGGTTGCAAAGCAAGTGGAACATGAAGTGCGCGGCATGTTTAAGAAATCGAACTATGATCGCTAATACGGCTTTGATCAAAGCGACATTTCTTCTGGTTTTCTTTTTGATCAAAACCCGCTAAAACCCTAGAAGTTTAAAGCGACAGGCATTCCCGACATGGAAGAAAATCAGCAGGACCGCAAGAAGGTCTTCGTCAAAACCTATGGATGTCAGATGAACGTCTATGATTCAGCGCGTATGCAGGATGCGCTGGAACAGGATGGCTATGTCAAAACCACAGAGATTGAAGACGCTGATCTGGTGCTACTGAACACCTGCCACATTCGGGAAAAGGCAGCGGAAAAGGTTTATTCCGATATCGGGCGCATCCGCAAATTTAAGGACGCCCGCGCAGAAACCAATCGCCCGATGCAGATTGGCGTCACGGGGTGTGTTGCGCAGGCTGAAGGCTCAGAAATTCTCAAACGTGCCAAGGCGGTTGATCTTGTTGCCGGTCCGCAGACCTATCACCGATTGGGTGAAATTGTGCGTCGTGCCGAAATGGGTGAACGTCCGGTTGAAACCGAATTTGAAATCGAAGAGAAGTTTGCAAAGCTCCCGCTTGCGACCAAAAAACAGGTTCAGTCCCGCGGTGTCGCTGCATTTCTCACGGTGCAGGAAGGCTGTGACAAGTTCTGCACATTCTGTGTTGTGCCCTACACACGCGGTGCAGAAGTATCTCGCTCCGTAGAACAAATTCTTGAGGAGGCCCGTTCCCTTGTGGATGCTGGTGTTCGTGAAGTCACTCTGCTTGGTCAGAATGTAAACGCCTGGCATGGCGCTGGCAAAGATGGCCGCGAGTGGGGGCTTGGTGAATTGCTTCACGCTTTGGCGGAGATCGAAGGGCTGGAACGCTTGCGTTACACCACCAGTCACCCTGTAGATATGGATGAAAGCCTGATCACTGCACACCGTGACTTGGATTGCCTGATGCCGTATTTGCATTTACCAATTCAAGCAGGCTCTGACCGTATTCTCAAAGCCATGAACCGACATCATACGGTTGCAGATTATATGCACATCATCGAGCGCATGCGCGAAGCGCGTCCTGATATTGCGATTTCGGGCGACTTTATTGTGGGCTTTCCCGGCGAAACCGAAGAAGAGTTTGAAGAAACACTGAATGTGGTTCGTGAAGTGAAATACTCATCCGCGTTCTCGTTCAATTACTCTGCTCGTCCGGGAACTCCGGGTGCGGACATGGATAACCACGTGCCGGAAGATGTAAAATCTGAACGCCTTCAACGCCTTCAAGCTTTGCTGAACGAACAGCAATTGGCCTTTAATGAGGATTGCATTGGGCGTGAGATGCGGGTGTTAATCGAGAAGAAAGGCCGCAAACCCGGCCAATGGATTGCGCGCTCCCCATGGTTGCAGTCTGTTGTCATTGATGAAAGCCTTGGCAATCCGGGTGATATGGTTCAAGTTAAAGTCACTGGTGCACGGCCTAACAGCCTCACCGCTATTGGTGTCTAATAGGAGCGCTTATTGAGCAGCAAACCGACAAAATCTGGTGAAACAGAACATAGCGCTGAGCGCGACCAGATTGCACTAAACTTCAAAGATAACGCACTTGCCTCCCAACTCTTTGGCCAATTTGATCA
>CALLHT010000040.1 GCA_938009335.1 uncultured Rhizobiaceae group bacterium | reverse complement strand
CCCTGTGTCGGGAACGAAATCACACCGGTCAGCAATGCACCTTCCCGATCTGTAATCAGCACTTTCACCGGAATTTTTACCGGCGGCAGTTTAGCGCCTACCAAGTATTTCGCCTGAAAACGAATGCGGATTGGGTTATCTGCTTGAGTTGCGTTGAAGGTGACCACTTCGCCACCGTTTCGCAAATTTGAAAACTCAAGCTTCTCGAGCTCATTGCCACCGAAATTGGCCTGTGCCCAAGGCCATAAAAGCCCAAGACCAAGTCCTGCCAGCAGAAACATAATACCAACAACCCGCATTAGGCTTTCTCCCAAATGGTGAACGTATGCTCAATGCTCCTGTCCCATCGTTCAATGAAAAACGGCGCTTCAGATTTGAGGGTCAGCCCATGGCTTGCAAAGGATTGTGCAGCCGTTCGTTCCAGCGGCCAAGGCGGTCCATCAACGTCTGAGCCATCATCACGCAAACGCGTATAAACGAGCAGCGTTCCACCCGCAGCAACCAGTGAGCTGATAGCTGGAATCGTCTCGCCTAGCGTCTCTGGCGGGATGGATTGCAGCGTGTAACATTCATGCACCAGATCAAATTGACCGATCCAGTCTTTCGGTAGGTCAAACAAGTCGCCCACCTTGTACTCAACAGGCCCGGCGCCGAACCGATCCTTTGCCCACTGAATTGCTTTGGGAGAAAAATCAAAACCCAGCGTTTCATACCCCGCTTGCGCTAACGCTTCCGCATTGTCGCCAAGTCCGCAACCCACATCAACAGCACGTTTACCGTCTCCCAGCTGAGACGCAAGATAGTCTGCCAATTGGTCTTTTGCCTTAAGGTCCGCCCAGGGCACCATTGCAGCATCGCGCCCGGCATTTTCGTAGACGGTTTCAAAAAACTGATCGCGGCGCGGATTGGTGTGATGATCATCGCGGTCGGACTGGTTGATCTGGTCCTTCGCAGCGTCCTGGCGACGCTTGAACGCTTCGTCTGGAACTTGGGTATGCTTGTCGCTCACGCTTTTTTCTCCCAACCGCCATTGGGGTTTTGCTGCCAATAGGTCTGTTCTACACCCTCTTGTTCTTTATGAAACTTCCACCGTTCTCGGGCATGTTCTACAGCCGCATTATCGTGACCATCAAACATATAGACCAAACGCGCATAGTCTTGCGTTTCATCAATATCTGCACCATCAACCAAAAAGCGGATGTGGGCGGCATTTGGATTGTCATTCTCGACAGTCAGCCAAACCGGTTGCAAGTTTTCCGTTCCGTCCCGGGTTGAGCCATGCGGTACAAAACTCTCATCACGAAACGTCCACAATAGGCTATCCAGCGTTTCCAAGCGTTCCGCCGACCCCGCCTGCACCACAACCTTCCAGTCGCGTTGCAATGACTTTTCAACCAAACCGGGCAAAACCTGGTCCAGTGTACGTTCGGTCAGATGATAGAATAAAATCTCTGTCATAATTGCCCAGTGTTAACATGCTTCAACTTGACTCCCATACACCAACGTTTCAAACTTTTGAAAAAACTGGGGAGAGAGGGGCAATCCATGCGTAAATTTTTAGTTTCAACCATATTCACCGCAGGCGTTCTAATGCATTCAAGCGCGGCTTTCGCAGAAGGTTGCTCGCTTAACGGCATCAAGCTTGATTGCGGTGGCGGTGATAGCGCCAGCATCCTTGATGCGCTTGCATCCTCGAAGACCAGTGAGGCGCTATCGAAACCTCTCGAAGCGATCAACAATTTTGACAGGCCGGCAGATCTCGAAACTTTCCGCAAAAGCATTGAAGCGAATTGGCGTCAGGCAAACCGCGCAGAGCGCGCGCAACGCCGAAGAATGCAGCGCCGCAAAATCAGCGCTGCAGAATTTGCCGAATGGTCCAAAGGGTATGACGCTGCGCGCAACAATTATGATGCGGCCATGACGCTCTATCGCAATCTCGTCTGGTTTGGGAAAAACGGAAAGCCCGCACCTGAGGGGTGAATAACGCGCACTTCCTAAAGAATTACAATCAGTTATTGTTACGAAGAGCTAAGTAATCGTCTCGAATATTCGCTCATTAACTTTTTGCCTATCAATCGCGAAGGTTGGCATCAATCCCCAACTGAAAGAAAAGAGATAAAGAGTTATGGAAGCAAATTTCGAAGCTACTGCAGACACCAATGCAGCTTTGGCTGAAGACGGAAACCTAGGAGGCGGCAACGCGCAGCTTTCCCAAGCATTCGACCGTGCAATTGAGCAAGCACAACAAACGCTTGCTACAACCACAATTAAAGGCGCGGACTTATACGCACTCAAACAAAGCGCGCGTTAATTCGCAAGCTTTTTCAAATCCAAGGCCCGTCGAGGTTTCCCGGCGGGTTTTTTGTATTTGGATGGGCAACACATGCATAGAAAGATTGTTCGTCTGCCCTGCTTCTAGGCCATACGCCTTAAGACAGGTTGATAAATCTAAATCTCGTATGGTTCAGCAAACATGGTGAAGCTACTTTTAGGTCCGGTTTTATGGGGAGTACACTGCGCTACCGCGCGGACTTCTTGACTTTCGTCGCCGCGATTGCATGATCATTCAATCGATTTATTTTTATACTTAGCTTAAAGGCTCTAGCCCAGCGCCATGATCATTCGCACCGTCCTTGACTTGCGCCCTCAAGTGCCGAAATTTGTGTTTCAAACATTGCTGCTCACTGCAAGCTGGCATCGATTTTCTGCGCATCATACTCCATTGGAAATTTTTACCCTTGGAAAAGCCTCGGAACCGCTCCATGCATTTCTGAGCAGTTTGGGCGCGCATGTTCAGGAAATTCAGCCAAACGCTAATGATGGCTTTTCAAAGACAAGTAACACCATTCAGGGAGCTGAACACGATCCTAGAAACAGAGTGTTGCTTTTAGATAATGATGTAGTGCTCTCAAAAGATATTGGCCCATTAAAAAAACTTGCAACCGATACGATGTATGGTTCTGCGAGCGGCAATATTCGGGTCGGGCAACCGCAATGGGATCATATTGCTGAAACGCTTGATTTATATCCGCTTTCTGTTCGACCTGTTATTCCGCCGACATCTCAAATGAACTCACTCATAACACATGGCAGTGACGTTGAGCCGCTTGATATCGCTTATGTCAATGGTGGCGTGTTGCTTTTGCCTACCAACGCCGAGTTTGCAAAAACCTGGACCAAGCATCAACGTGCGATATTCGACGCCTTTGAAAAGCATCCGTTAGCAAATGGAGCTGTGCGGGGCAGTAATATGGCAGCCCTTGCCACAACGATACATGACCATGAAAAATTCGATTGGCTGCCCATTGGGTATAATTATCGTCACTCCTGTTTTGCGCTGGGTATGGAAGATGTGGAGAGCATTTATATGGTACATATGACGGGATTCGCTGACAAAACAGACACGACGTCGCTATCCGACTGGATACAAGAATACTGGGAAGAGAAAATCGCTTCCGGCATTCATAGATTAAGTCATCTTCTAGAAGACCAAGAAACAGAACGCCGGCGCTTCATAGCAAATGCTGTACGGGACAATATCACAAAAACGGTTAAAGACTATGATCTGGACAAGATTGTTCAAGACATGGGAGCAACCGGTGTGGAGCAGGCATGACTACCCGTGATGTTCATCTTGTATCTTATCCAAAATCCGGTCGAACCTGGCTTCGTCTCCTGATCTCAAAATATCTATCTTTATCTCTTCAAGACGATACGATTCCGCTTGAAGATATTGAAGCGCTATCGGTTGCCGCAGGCATATCCAAAGTACTTTTGACGCATGCGAGTGCCAACCTGACCAACAACGCTATAGGGTCTGAGGCCGCCTTGCGCGAGGAATTTGCAAATGCCCGTGTCATTTTCCTCACCCGTAGTTTTGAAGATACACTGGTCTCTGCATATCATCAGGTCAAATTCAGAAAAGGATTGTTCGACGGAACCATTGGAGAGTTCATTCGATCGGATGAGCTTGGCGCAAAACGGCTGTTGTCCTTTTATCAAATTTGGGCATCTGTTAGGCAGACATGTTCTGAGCTTCATCTGGTTCGATATGAGGATATGCATGCCGATACCCATCTCATGCTGGCAAAAGCTTTGCGGTTTGCGGGCGTCAAAGAACCCAACCCGGTTACAGTTGATAAGGCTGTCGAGTTTTGTGCGTTTGAAAATCTACAGAAGCTGGAACGTAATAATTATTTTTCCAAGAAAGCACTGCAAGCCCGCGATACCGAAAAAATAGAAACATACAAATTTCGAGAAGGTGGCACCGGTAATTTCACCAATTACCTGGATGACTCGGATTTGGAGTTCATTTACACATTACTTGCTGATGTGGAGAATGATCTCATAACCCACAGCGGCATAAGTACGGGATAACGGCTATGTCGATGGTCAACGACACGTATAAATTCGTATTTTTGCATGTCGCAAAAACCGGCGGACGTAGCGTCAATCTACTATTGAAAGAACGTGCCGGACTTGAAGGTGTCTTCAATACTCAGAAGATCGACCCGGAGATTGACGTACTTGGGCGTATGCTTGGCCTCGAAGCAAAGGCATTTGCCGGAGATGACCGCTGGGCATATTATTTTACGTTCGCATTCTCCCGCAACCCTTGGGATCGGGCAGTATCTATCTATGCGCACATGAAAACCGATTACGAACGCTTTTGCAGTTCCGGTACGGACCCTGAACAAATATCTGGCAAAGCATTGCTCTATCATAGTATTTTGGAAGCGTTAAATCTGGAAGCCAAAGACCTTACGTTCGACCACTTCTTGCATGAAGTCGTTAGGGACAAAGCATTTTCAAACTACCATTGGGACAAACAAATCAACGCGTTGGGAGATGAAGACGGTCGTATTATCTTTGATTTTGTTGGACGATTTGAACGATTGCAGGAAGACTTCGACTACGCTTGTAGCGAGATCGGCTTGCCACAAATGGAATTGCCTCATTACAACAAGTCGAAAAGAGAGCACTGGAAAACGTATTACAACGCTGACACTTACAAAACGCTGGCGAAGTGTTATGCCGAAGATATAGAAATTCTTGGATACGGTTGAGCGATTTGAAACCTACCGATAAACACTCTGTGCTGATTCACACTGGGGCTGCTAAGGCGGCATCCACCTGGTTGCAAAACGAATTTTTCAGAAATGAGCATTCTGGATTCTTTGAAATCATTCCTAAATCCAAAGCAATCCAGCACCTTGTATCTCCATCACCCTTGGAGTTTTCGGCTGATAGTTGCAAGTCTGTTTTCGAGCCGTATTGGCAAACGCTGACAGATGAAAAACGTATTCCTGTTGTTACCGCAGAACGGTTTTCCGGCGCTAGTCGAATGGGAGATTATGACTCAAAAGAGATCGCCGACAGGTTGTTTAGTGTTTTTCCAGAGGGGCGAGTTTTGTATTTGGTGCGAGAGCAAAAAAGCATGCTGCTTGCACAATATTTGCAATATCTGCGCCGCGGTGGCACATGGCCTTTAGAAAAATTTCTCAATCCTCCGATCAAAGATGTCGCAAAAGCATCTTACTTTAGATGGGAGCGCTTTCGGTATGATCGACTGGTGGAATATTATCAGTCTCTATTTGGCAAAGAACGAGTGCTGGTTCTACCAATGGAAATGCTCAAGATAGATCCCAGCGGTTTAGTCAGACGCATTCGGGAGTTCAGCGGCCTGCCTGCAGATGACGAGGCTCTCCAAGGCTTCCCATTTCGAACACCGGCAAACGCTTCCCTTTCGAGCTACACCATGAACTGGCGGCGTAGGACCAATTGGTTGGTGTCACACGCGACGTCTTTCAATCCAAAACCATTGATTTCCTGGAATGAAACGCATGATTTCTGGAAGAAAAAAGGACCTAAACTGGACCGCTTAATTCCTCAATCATTCAAGACACGTCATAAAACAGAACAAACGAGAGTACTAAAGAAAATTGTCGGCAACTATTACGCATTCAGTAACGCAAAATTAGCCGCCCAAACCAGCCTCGATTTGAGCGCATACGGGTACGATCTACCCGCACCACAAACGGCTACCCCGTGAGCCTTGTCTTACTCATAAAATTCCTGAACCAGCTTGCTTAGCAAACGTACGCCATACCCTGAGCCCCAAGACTGGTTGTAATCGTTCTTGGGCGCTGCCATAGCAGTGCCTGCCACATCGATATGGACCCAGGGGACATCGTTCACGAAGCGTTGCAGGAATTGACCTGCTGTGATTGATCCCGCAAATCGACCGCCAGTGTTTTTCATGTCGGCGTTTTTAGTGTCGATCATTTTGTCATAGGCTTCATGCAATGGAAGGCGCCAGACCTTCTCGTCTGTCAGTTGCCCGGCCTTATGAAGGTTCTCAGCCAACTCGTCATTGTTTGAGAAAATACCCGCATGCTCTTTGCCAAGTGCCACCAGAATAGCGCCTGTCAGGGTCGCAAGATTGATCATGAATTTAGGCTTGAAACGCTTCTGGCAATACCAAAGCGCGTCTGCCAATACGAGACGGCCTTCGGCATCCGTATTGATGATCTCAATGGTCTGGCCTGACATGGATTTAACGATGTCACCGGGTCGCTGTGCATTGGCATCCGGCATGTTTTCAACCAATCCGATGATGCCAACGACATTTGCCTTTGCCTTGCGGGCAGCAAGTGCGTGCATTAGCCCTGTCACCGCAGCTGCGCCCCCCATGTCACCCTTCATGTCTTCCATGCCGCCAGATGGTTTGATGGAGATACCACCTGTATCAAACACAACGCCTTTGCCGATAAAAGCTAACGGCTGTTCGCCTTTCTTGCCACCATCCCATTGCATGATCGCCATGCGAGCCTGACGGTTAGTGGCAGATCCTTGCGACACGCCCAGCAGCGCATGCATGCCGAGCTTCTTCATTTCGGCGACCGTTAAAACCTGAACTTTTACACCTAAAGACTTGAGTTTTTGAGCTTGTTTAGCGAACTCTACCGGGCCTAAAACGTTTGCGGGTTCGTTGACGAGTTGACGGGCAAGCAACACACCATCGGTAACGCCATCAAATTC
>CALLHT010000039.1 GCA_938009335.1 uncultured Rhizobiaceae group bacterium | reverse complement strand
GAAGAAGCGCACCTCAATGCTCATGCAAAACTCGGTGCGGAAAGCGGCATTCCGCAAGTTTTACCAGTCCGCAATGGCGATATTGTAACCCTTGCTCCCAATGTAGCTGAAATTTCAGACCAGGCACCGTTTGGTCGTATTTACAAAGACGGTCATATTATCGGAACAGAGGAAGGCGTTGGGGTGCGGGAGCGTTGGAAGCTTGCGCATGTTGGCATCATTGCAATTTCTGTTGTTTTGGATCGCCATGGCGAGATGGCGGATGACATGGATATTGAAATTTATGGACTGCCGGAAGTCACCAATGATGGCGCATACTTTGATGATATTCTCTACAAAGCGGCGCTGGGCGCTCTATCTGGAATTCCGAAGAAGCGTCGAAAGGATGAAGATGTCGTACGCGAAGCCATTCGCAGTGCGGTACGCAGCGAAGCCAGAAACAAATGGGGGAAAAAACCCGTTGCAACGGTGTTTGTTGCCCGGGTTTAGGATGACACGATGATTGGAAGATTAAACCACGTCGCGATAGCGGTTCCGGATTTGGTTTCCGGTACAAAAGTTTATGAACAGACCTTGGGCGCGAATGTGAGCAAGCCGCAGGCTTTGCCTGAACACGGCGTCACGGTTGTTTTTGTTGAATTGCCGAATACCAAAATAGAACTCCTCGAAGTTTTAGGGGAGGAGTCGCCGATTGCGCCTTTTATCGAGAAAAATCCTTCTGGTGGCATTCATCACGTCTGCTACGAGGTAGAGGATATCATCGTTGCCCGGGACCGAATGATTTCAGAAGGCGCACGGGTTCTAGGAGACGGGGAGCCAAAGATCGGCGCGCATGGGAAACCTGTGCTGTTCCTCCATCCGAAAGACTTCTGCGGTACTCTTGTCGAGTTGGAGCAGGTGTAAGCATGGAATTTTTTACAGGCTTTGCGATTTATTTCGTTATCTGGTGGGTGACGCTTTTCATCGTGCTTCCATATGGCAATCGATCGCAGATACAAGACGGCGAAGTGGTTCAGGGAACGGATCCTGGAGCGCCGACAAAGTCAAATATCGGTCAGAAATTGCTGTGGAATTCACTCGTAGCGGCAATTGTCTTTGCGTTTTATTGGGGCTTAACCGGTTATTTTGGCTGGGATTTTTCTGATATTCCCGAAATTATTCCTGCGAAACCCAACGGCTAACACTTTAACAGTCTCTTTCGTTTGAAAATTAGCCAAGAAAAAAGCAAGGCCGAAGCCTTGCTTAAAAAAGTTGGCGTGTCTCGATCCTTTTCCCGCAAGGGCGGCTGCAATAGATGCGCCCGGATCTCATCCTCCCAAGACTATAGACAGCATAACGTTTGGTTAGCCCCAAAACTTATGAACGAAAATTAAACATAAGTTTTGGGAGCTGTCATCTCAATTTTTGGGTTTTGTGTCTTTTTTTTGACAGGTTTTGACGGCTGGGTATTTGTACAACAATTACGTCAGGATTTGTTGCTTGGCCTTGTTTCATCGTCGAAATAAAGGTTTAACAGATAAACAAACAGAGCAATGATTCTGGACCCTTATAATGCGTCTTTCCCGATATTTTCTGCCAGTCTTAAAAGAAACGCCAAAAGAAGCTGAGATTGTTTCGCATCGGCTAATGCTTCGCGCGGGGATGATCCGTCAGCAATCTGCCGGGATTTATTCCTGGCTACCGTTAGGGCTTAAGGTCTTAAACCGAATTTCAGATATCGTTCGGGAAGAGCAAAACCGTGCGGGTGCCATCGAAATTTTAATGCCGACCATTCAGTCAGCGGATCTGTGGCGTGAAAGCGGCCGTTATGATGATTACGGTAAAGAAATGCTCCGCATTGAAGACCGCCATGAGCGGGACATGCTTTTCGGGCCGACTAACGAGGAAATGGTATCCGATATTTTCCGCTCATATGTGAAGAGCTACAAAGACCTTCCTTTGAACCTTTATCATATTCAATGGAAATTCCGCGACGAAGTACGCCCTCGATTTGGCGTTATGCGTGGGCGCGAATTCCTGATGAAAGACGCGTATTCGTTCGATATTGATGCGGATGCTTCACGCGCCGCGTATTATCGGATGTTTGTTTCCTATCTTCGCACGTTTGACCGTCTGGGCGTCAAAGCTATTCCCATGCGTGCAGATACAGGGCCCATCGGCGGCGATTTGAGCCATGAGTTCTTAATCCTCGCGGAAACTGGTGAGAGCGAAGTTTTCTGTCATTCAGATGTTATGAAGCTGCCTGTTCCGGATGAGGGAGTAGACTACAACGACGACGCGCTAATCGCTGGCATCGTTAAAGACTGGACGACGCAATACGCCCGCACAGATGAACTTCATGACGAAACGCTTTGGAATGAAGTGGCTGAAAACGACCGTATGAATGCCCGCGGGATTGAAGTAGGGCATATTTTCCATTTCGGTACTAAATACTCTGAACCGATGAATGCCAAGGTCATGGGACCGGATGGCAGGGAACATTTCGTTCAGATGGGTTCCTATGGCATCGGGCCGAGCCGATTGGTGGCAGCGATCATTGAGGCATCGCACGATGATAATGGTATTATCTGGCCGGACTCCGTTGCGCCGTTTGATCTGGGTATCATCAACATGAAGCCAAATGACGAGGCATGCACTGCCGTTGCTGACAAACTCTATGCTGAACTTTCTAATGCGGGTCGGGAAATCCTCTATGATGATACCGACAAACAAGCTGGGGCAAAGTTTGCGACGATGGATCTGATTGGCGTTCCTTGGCAAATCGTTATTGGTCCACGTGGCATTGCCAACAATGAAGTAGAAATTAAATGTAGAGCAGACGGCAGCAAGGAAATGATGTCGCCGGATGCTGCGATCAACCGATTTGGTTCATCCGACTGACGTTTTAATGTCTAACAAGAGCGAGTGAAGATTATCTCAGAAGCTTCTATTTCCAACACTAGCAATTCAACAGGCTCATTCTCGTCATTTGAATGGATGTTGGCAGGACGCTATCTGCGGTCACGCCGCAAAGAAGCGTTTGTTTCAGTCATCGCCGGGTTTTCGTTTCTAGGCATTATGCTGGGCGTTGCAACTCTGATTGTTGTTATGGCTGTCATGAACGGATTCAGAACAGAACTCTTGGATCGCATTCTTGGATTGAACGGTCATTTGATTGTTAACCCGATTGATGGCCCGCTAACCGATTATGCGAAGCTTTCTGATCGGTTGGTTACTGTTGATGGTGTCGAACTCGCTATCCCGCTAATTGAAGGCC
Source organism: uncultured Rhizobiaceae group bacterium (assembly GCA_938009335.1). Classification (GTDB taxonomy): domain Bacteria; phylum Pseudomonadota; class Alphaproteobacteria; order Rhizobiales; family Rhizobiaceae; genus JAALLB01. The sequence goes on along the minus strand of CALLHT010000039.1, from coordinate 10,395 downwards.
AGGCGCTTGTCTCCGGCAATGTGGGAAGTGGCGGCGGTGCGCTGGTTCGTGGTATTCGCGAAAAAGACATTAAGTCCGTTTCTACGATCTCTGATGGTATTGAAGTTGGAACCCTTGACGGGTTTGATCAGGGAGAAGGGGTTGCGGTTGGTTTTCGACTTGCTAACAATCTTGGACTTAACCTTGGTGATGAGATCAAACTGATATCCCCGGATGGCGATGTGACGGCATTCGGCACAACGCCGAGGGTTAAATCGTACCCGGTGAACGCCATCTTCAATATCGGAATGTCAGAGTATGATTCTTCTTTTGTGTTTATGCCTTTGGAAGAATCTCAGCTATATTTCAATAAAGAGGGTCGGGTAGATGTTATAGATATCTATGTTGACGATCCGGATGCGGTGGATGAATACCGCAAACCAATTGAAGATTCAGCAGAGCGGCTTCTATATTTAACCGATTGGCGCTCTCGCAATGCGCAATTAACCTCTGCTTTGGACGTGGAACGCAATGTGATGTTCATGATCCTGACGCTGATCATTCTCGTTGCTGCACTCAATATCATCTCAGGTCTTATCATGCTTGTTAAGGACAAGGCGCATGATATCGCCATTCTGCGGACCATGGGGACCTCGCGTGCATCGGTAATGCGTATCTTTATGATAACCGGTTCTGCAATTGGTATCGTTGGAACTCTTTTCGGGTTCGGGCTTGGCGTGTTGGTGAGCAAAAATATTAAAGCCATTCAGGACTTTGTGACATGGCTTACGGGCAGCAATCCATGGGACCCTACAGTGCGGTTTCTAAGTGATATACCTGCGCGTATGGATGCCACGGAGACAGTCTCAATCGTTTTAATGGCGCTGGTGATTTCCTTTTTAGCGACGCTCTTTCCTGCATGGCGTGCGGCAAGCCTAGATCCCGTAGAGGCGCTGCGTTATGAGTGATGCACATATCGTTCTGAATATCGAGAATATGGAACGAACCTATGGGGACGGTGACCATGCGCTGACGGTGCTCAAAGACGCAAATCTTAGAATACATTCTGGCGAAATGGTGGCTCTCGTAGCACCTTCTGGTACTGGAAAGTCGACGCTGCTTCATTCAGCTGGTTTGCTTGAGCGCCCGGATGCAGGTGAGGTGTATATCACCGGACTTCCCACACGCATCATGAAAGATCGAGACAGGACGTTGTTAAGACGCTCCTCCGTCGGTTTCGTATATCAGTTTCATCACCTGCTTCCAGAGTTCTCCGCAGCGGAGAACCTCATGGTGCCGCAGATGGTTGCCGGGATCAGTAAGAATATTGCCCGAGAGCGGGCGATCGAGCTTCTGTCCTATATGCGTATTGATCATCGTGCAGATCACCGTCCTTCCGAACTTTCTGGTGGTGAACAACAACGAGTTGCAATTGCACGGGCCGTTGCAAATGCGCCAAGCTTATTGTTGGCGGACGAACCTACAGGAAACCTCGATCCTGAGACCTCTGATCATGTCTTTGGGATGTTGTATGAATTGGTGCGGAAATCCGGATTAGCGGCACTCATTGCGACGCATAATCACGAACTCGCAAAAAAAATGGATCGTGCGGTTACCCTTGAAGGCGGAAAAATCATTGATTTGAAACTTTGATTCAATTTGTTCTCTTTTTGTTTGACAATAAAGAACAAATGTGGAACATTACAGATACAAATTGCGTATAACCATAAGAACGAGGGTAACAATGTTCGTATCCGTAAAAGATGTAGCATCACTTGCAACCATTAGCCTTCTGCTGACCACCATGTTTCTGTGGGGTGAAATCATGCAGGTTGCAGTCTGACGCGCTCTTTAGCGCAACTTATCCAAAGAAGCCATGATTAGCATGCTTGTAGGAGAGGGTGCGTTGATAGAATATATATCTCAGGAATCTAGTGCCTGTGGCAAACGGACGAATGAGATATGGCTTCTTCTACGAAAGCGAAGGACTTGCATGATGCGCTGAACTCTGGTTCTGCGCACGGCGACAATGGAGGGCAAGATGGTGGTGCATCAGGTCCGTCTTTTGTGCATCTTCATGCGCACTCTGCGTTCTCGCTTCTAGAGGGCGCTTTACCGCTAAAACAACTGCTTGATCTTGCAATTGCTGATAAGCAGCCGGCTTTGGCCGTGACTGACAGAAATAATCTGTTCGGTGCCCTGGAATTTTCAGAAAAAGCAGTCAAAGAAGGCTTACAGCCAATTATGGGCGCCAAGCTCGCTGTGGATTTTGAAGATGATAGAGATCACAAGCCACGTTCTGGGATTGTAGAATACCCATTTTTAGTTCTTTTGGCTTCGAATGAATCTGGATTCGCCAATATTCGGGTTCTGATCAGTAAAGCGCATCTAAAAAGCGGCAGCGGTGATCTGCCCCATGTTTCTATTCAAGATCTTCTTGCGCATAGCGAAGGGGTAATTTGCCTTTCTGGTGGGCGCGATGGCCCCTTGTATAAGCTTGCGCTCGATAATCGCAAAGAAGATGTATTGGCCCGTTTAGGGCCTTTGGCAGCTTCGTTCGGTGATCGGCTTTATGTCGAACTTCAGCGCCATGATGAGAATGACAGAAGGGTCGAGCGCGTTCTCGTGCCTATTGCTTATGAGCAAGACCTACCACTGGTCGCAACAAACCAACCGTATTTTGCAAAACGCGAAGATTTCGACGCACATGATGCACTGGTTTGTATTGAACAGAGTACGGTCATCGCGGTTGAGGATCGGAAACGTTTAACACCGGAGCATTTTTTCAAGTCTCAATCTGAGATGATAAAACTCTTTAAAGACATTCCGGAAGCCATTGATAATACAATTGAAGTTTCGAAACGTTGCAGCTACCGGGAGGTTACTCGCGCGCCAATCCTGCCAATTTTTACCGAAGGTGCTGAAGGAGCGTCAAAAGAAGAGGCATTACAAGCTGAGTCGGACGAATTGAAGCGTCAGGCACGCGAAGGACTTAATGATCGGTTGGAACGCTACCCTTTAGCCGATGGACATAACAGGAAAGACTACGATGACCGTCTAGAGTTCGAACTTAATGTTATCGAACAGATGCAATATCCGGGTTACTTTCTGATCGTTGCTGACTTTATCAAATGGTCAAAAGAGCAGGGGATTCCGGTTGGCCCCGGCCGCGGTTCTGGTGCAGGTTCGCTGGTGGCATGGGCGCTTACCATTACTGATATTGATCCGATGCAGTTTTCCCTGCTGTTTGAGCGGTTTTTGAATCCTGATCGCGTTTCCATGCCGGACTTTGATATCGACTTCTGCCAGGAACGGCGGGAAGAAGTCATCCGCTATGTTCAGGAGAAGTATGGGGCTGATCAGGTCGCTCAGATTATTACATTTGGGTCGCTACAGGCACGTGCCGTTCTGCGGGACGTTGGGCGCGTATTGCAGATGCCGTATGGCCAAGTCGATAAGCTTTGTAAGATGGTTCCCAATAATCCGTCCGCGCCAACGACACTGGTCGAAGCAATTGATGGTGAACCGCGCCTTCAGGAAGCAGCCAAAGAAGAGGAGATTGTCTCTCAATTATTCGACATCTCCAAAAAACTGGAAGGTTTATACAGACACGCGTCGACCCATGCTGCTGGTATTGTGATTGGAGACCGCGAGCTAGACAAGCTGGTTCCGCTTTATCGTGATCCCAGATCTGAAATGCCGGTAACCCAATACAATATGAAATGGGTAGAGCAAGCCGGTCTCGTTAAGTTTGATTTTCTTGGTCTTAAAACTCTAACTGTTCTTGAAAAGTCAGTGGGCTTCATTGCTCAAAGTGGCGTTGATATAGATCTCGCGCATATCCCACTGGATGATCAGAAAACTTTCGACATGCTCACTCGTGGCGAGACTGTCGGTGTCTTCCAGCTGGAAAGTCAGGGCATGCGCAAAGCACTGGTTGGTATGCGTCCGGACCAGTTTACAGATATTATCGCGCTTGTGGCACTCTATCGTCCCGGGCCAATGGACAATATCCCCACCTACAATGCGCGTAAGCACGGCGAGGAATATCCCGACTATTATCACCCTAAAATTGAACCGGTTTTGAAAGAAACTTATGGCGTGATCATTTATCAGGAACAGGTGATGCAGATTGCGCAAATCCTGTCGGGTTACTCACTGGGTGAAGCGGACCTCCTACGCCGTGCGATGGGTAAGAAAATTGCCTCGGAAATGGAAGCGCAACGCGTTCGCTTCGTGGAGGGCGCGGTAGAACGAGGCCTTGCAAAAGGCGAAGCCAATATGATCTTTGATCTCTTGGCAAAATTTGCAAATTACGGGTTTAACAAATCGCACGCCGCCGCCTACGCGCTTGTGTCTTATCAAACGGCCTATCTGAAGGCTAATTATCCGGTAGAATTCCTTGCAGGCTCCATGCAGCTGGATTTGGGTAATACCGATAAGCTGGGGGGTTTCTATCAGGAAGCGCGCAGTCAGGATATTCCGGTTGTTCCGCCATCTGTCCAAACCTCAAAAGTTGGTTTCAGTGTCAGTGACGGTAAAATTTTCTATGCACTTGCCGCAATCAAGGGTGTTGGGGAAGGGGCTGTCGAGAAAATCGTCAAAGAGCGGCAGGAAAACGGCGAGTATCGATCAATCGAGGACTTCTTCTCGCGGATTGATATCAAGCAGGTCAACAAACGTACTCTCGAAAACCTCATTTGTGCCGGCGCATTCGATTGTTTTTCTTACCCCCGTGAGCGGATGCTTGCAGGACTTGATCGGCTCGTTGCTCATGCAAGCCGTACTGCTCAAGATCGCGAAAGTGGGCAGGACGATATGTTCGGTTCTGCTGCCAGTGGCGAAGAGCAAAGCATCGATCTCCCGCTATGCGAAGCGTGGAGCGCTGGCGAAACCTTAAACCGTGAATTTCAGGCCGTTGGTTTCTATCTCAGTGCGCACCCTTTGGATGAGTATGCGGACATTTTGAAAAAAATGCGTATCCAGCCCTTCGCCGACTTCGAGCATTCCGTGAAGAATGGTGCATCCGCAGGTCGTTTGGCAGGCACAATTACCTCAAAACAAGAGCGAAAAACCCGACAGGGAAAAGCCATGGGTATCGTTCTAATCTCTGATCCAACAGGTCAATACGAAGCCGTTATCTTTGAAGAAGGTTTAAATCGCTTTCGGGATGATTTGGTTGCCGGACAGTCCGTCATTCTTCAAGTTGGTGCGGATATGCGCGATGATGCAGTCAGTGTTCGTATCAATAGTGTTGAGCCTCTTGATAAGGCTGCATCACGGGAAGAGCGCGACATGACCATTTTCATGCGTGATGAAGCACCGCTCCAGCATTTGCCGGAGCTACTTAACCGTCGTGGCAATGGTCGTGTCTCGCTGATATTGATCCAAAACAATGGGCAACGTGAGATAGAACTGCAATTGCCCAATCGATACCAGGTAACATCCAAAATACAGAGTGCTATTAAGGCAATTCCCGGCGTTTTGGATGTTGAAGTCGCTTAGCTATTTTGTGAATCTGCGGCCTCGTTAATTTTTCTTGGGAAGTTGTTTCAAAGCGCTGGATTAAAAATGCTTTTCGGTATTAATGGCTATGCATGAAGGCCGACCATTCATCAGACTATGAAACTTCCGATCTTCCTATGCTTTCCGTGCATGGGATAACGAAGATGTTTGGCGATTTTACCGCAAACAAAAACATTGATTTTGACATCAAGCCCGGAGAAATTCATGCGCTTCTTGGAGAAAACGGTGCCGGTAAATCCACCCTTGTTAAAATGTTATATGGCTCGCTCCAACCCACGAGTGGAAGCATACGGATTGATGGTGATGAAGTAGAGATCACTTCTCCCGGTAAAGCGCGTGCACTGGGTATCGGCATGGTTTTTCAACACTTTTCATTGTTTGAGGCCTTAAGTGTCGCCGAAAATATCGCGCTTTCTCTTGCTGAAGATATTTCGGTTTCAGAAGTCGCGCGCAGAGCTTCGGAGTATTCAGAGAGGTACGGACTGCCGCTTAATCCGGAAGCCATTATCGGAGATCTTTCGGTCGGTGAACGCCAACGTGTGGAAATCGTTCGTTGTCTGTTGCAAGAACCAAAATTACTGATCCTTGATGAGCCAACTTCCGTTCTTACGCCGCAAGAAGCGGAAAATCTTTTTAAGACATTAAATCAGTTAAAATCTGAAGGCCGCTCGATTTTGTTCATCTCGCATCGTCTTGAAGAAGTTCGTACCCATTGTGATCGGGCGACCATCTTGCGTTTCGGTGAAGTGATCGCCAGCTGCGACCCTCGTGAAGAGACGGCTGCTTCGTTAGCAAATATGATGGTTGGTTCAACGGTTAGAAACGTCGATCGTTCGTCGCGAAATGTGTCATCTGACGTAGTGCTGGAACTAAACAGGTTGTCCCTCTCTGCCCAAACGCAATTTTCAGTGCCTTTAAGTGAGATCAATTTAAAAGTTCATGCCGGAGAAATCGTTGGAGTTGCGGGCATTGCGGGCAATGGTCAATCCGAATTGTTTGAAGCCATCTGTGGTGAACGCATTTCAATCAAGAGTGACAGTGTATCAATTGGTGGCGAACGTGTCGGCAAGCTTGGCATCAATAAGCGGCGCAAACTTGGCGCTGCTTTTATTCCTGAAGAGCGGAACGGGCATGGTGCTATCGCTGCGTTCAAACTCAGCGATAATATGCTGCTGGCCCGTCATGCGTCCGATGACCAGAAATTCCAAAAAGGTGGCCGCTTACGCCTCATCTGGCAGGATATGATCCAAAGCGCGACAAGTCGGGTAAGCGAAGCCATGGATGTACGCAAAAGCGGTGTGAACCCTTATGCTGCTTCCCTATCTGGCGGCAATCTTCAGAAATTCATTGTGGGTCGGGAGTTGGACCGTAGCCCGTCATTGTTAGTCGTAAATCAACCGAGTTGGGGCGTAGATGCAGGCGCAGCACAGCGCATCCGCCAAGCCTTGATTGATCTCGCGGCAGCCGGTTCAGCGGTTCTTGTTCTATCGCAGGATCTTGATGAAATTTTAGAAATATCGGATCGAATTGCCGTGCTATTTGATGGCCATCTATCAGAGCCCCTGAATGCAGAGACAGCGTCCAGAGAGGACATTGGTCTGCTGATGGCCGGAGTGGGTATGGCTACGGGCGAGGCGAAACATGTCGCCTAAATTCTCCATACGCCTTGAAAAACGCGATCAACTTTCCTCATTCTTTTCGATAGTATCGCCCTTCATAGCGCTGCTGATGACGGTAGCCCTTGGCGCTGTGCTGTTCGCCTTTTTAGGAAAGAACCCGGCCGAAGCACTATATGTCTACTTTATTGAGCCGCTCACAGAAACTTGGTCGCTGCATGAGTTGGCCATCAAGGCAGCGCCTTTGATTTTGATCGCCGTCGGGCTTTCGTTGTGTTTCCGGTCGGGCAACTGGAATATTGGCGCTGAAGGGCAGTTCGTGATGGGTGGCGTTGCGGGCTCAATGCTGCCAATCGTGTTTCCAACATTCGATAGTTTCCTAGTCCTTCCACTCATGCTGATTTGCGGTATCGTCGGCGGGATGGCTTGGGCATCAATCCCTGCAATTCTCAAGAACCGTTTTGGCGCCAATGAAATCCTCACAAGCCTTATGTTGGTGTATGTTGCAGAACTTTTTCTGGATTGGATCGTACGCGGGCCTTGGCGTAATCCGCAAGGGTTCAATTTTCCTGAATCGCGTGGCTTTACTGAATGGCAGATTTTGCCGGAAATGCTTGCAAGTGGCCGCATGCACTACGGAGCGCTGATCGCTGTTCTTGTGGTATTGGCAGCTTGGGTGATGCTGTCAAAAACACTTAAAGGATTTGAGATCTCAGTTGTCGGTCAAGCACCAAGGGCGGGGCGGTTTGCAGGATTTGATCCGAAAAAGACAACACTCTTCGTCTTTCTAGTTTCCGGTGGGCTTGCAGGGCTTGCAGGTATTGCAGAAGTCTCAGGAGCTATTCAGCAGTTGCGCCCCTCTATCTCCCCCGGATATGGTTTTACAGCAATCATTGTAGCCTTTCTGGGCAGACTTAACCCGCTTGGTATTTTTGCAGCGGCCATTATCCTCGCATTGTCCTATTTGGGCGGTGAGGCTGCGCAAGTCTCACTCAATGTGTCTGACAAAGTCACCAGTGTGTTCCAAGGGATGTTGCTATTCTTTGTATTGGCCGCGGATACGCTCATTCATCACCGGATCAAGTTTAGTCGTCCCGTCATGAAAACCGTGATGGGAGCATAGATATGGGTTTTATAGAAGCTGTCCTTCTAACAATCGTGACCGCTGCCACGCCTCTATTGATTGCGGCATTGGGCGAGCTGGTTACCGAGCGCTCAGGCGTCCTTAATCTTGGTGTTGAAGGCATGATGATTATGGGTGCAATAGCCGGCTTCGCGTTTGCCCTTATGAGTGGCAATCCGTATGTCGGCGTGATTGCTGGCGTTGGCTTTGGCGCACTGTTCTCGTTGCTTTTCGCTTTTCTTACCGTAACTCTGGTCACCAATCAGGTTGCCACTGGACTGGCGCTTACCATTCTTGGATTAGGGATTTCGGGCCTGTGGGGCGAAGCATTTGTGGGAGTGCCCGGCGTTAAACTACTGCCAATCGAGATTCCGCTTTTGTCTGAAATCCCGCTGATCGGAAAACTGCTCTTTGCACAGGACATAATCTTCTATTGTTCGATCGTGTTATTGTTCGGGGTTAGCTGTTTTTTGTTCAAATCGAGAATGGGGCTGACTTTGCGAGCCGTTGGAGATAATCACACGTCTGCTCATGCACTCGGCATTTCAGTGTCCAGGGTTCGGTATCTTGCTGTTATGTTTGGAGGTGCGTGTTCTGGGCTTGCAGGCGCATATATGTCGCTTGTTTACACGACCCAATGGATAGAGAACATGACCGCGGGCAGGGGGTGGATTGCGCTCGCATTGGTGGTTTTTGCGTCCTGGCGGCCAAATAGGGTGTTGATAGGTGCATATTTGTTTGGTGCAGTGGGTATTGCGCAGTTGCACATTCAGGCCCTCGGCTTCAAAATACCGTCTCAGTTTTTGTCAGCCTTGCCTTATCTGGCAACAATCATAGTTCTTGTGATCATATCCAGAAACAGGCGGTTGACCATCATCAACACTCCGGCTTCGCTTGGTAAAGGCTTTGTACCGGATCGATAAAATTTAGCGTGACAGGGAAATCTAAAGGGAAAAATCCATGAAAAAAATACTCGCTGCATTGTTGGGCTTAGGCCTTTCAACTTTTGCTTTTGGTGGCGCTGCACAAGCAGCCGATGAAAAAGCATGTTTCATTTACGTTGGACCGATCGGTGACTTTGGTTGGTCATACCAGCACGATCAGGGGCGTCTTGCCGTTGAAAAAGAGCTTGGTGTTCAGACAGCTTATCAAGAAAGCGTTGAAGAAGGTGCGGACGCTGAACGTGCGATTGAACGTTTTGCCCGCTCTGGCTGTAACATCATTTTCACCACTTCATTCGGCTATATGGAGCCAACCAACAAAGTTGCAAAAAAGTTTCCGGATGTAAAATTTGAGCATGCAACAGGCTTTAAACGCGATAGCGATAACGTTTCGACATATTCATCGAAGTTCTATCAAGGTCGGTATATTCAAGGCCAAATCGCTGCGAAAGTGTCCGAAAAGGGTGTCGCGGGATACATCGCTTCATTCCCGATCCCAGAGGTGGTTCGCGGTATTAACGCATTCATTCTTGGTGCACAAACTGTGAACCCGGACTTCAAACTCAAAGTTGTATGGGTAAACACTTGGTTTGATCCGGGTAAGGAAGCTGATGCTGCCAAGACCCTGATCGACCAAGGTGCAGACATTATCACACAACATACAGATTCAACGGCCGCTATGCAGGTTGCTGAAGAGCGTGGCATCAAGGCGTTCGGTCAAGCCTCTGACATGATCAAGTTTGGACCAAAATCTCAACTGACAGCGATCATCGATGATTGGGCGCCATACTATGTTGAGCGTGTGAAAGCGCTTAAAGACGGCACCTGGGCAAGCCAGGATGTTTGGCACGGCATGGACCACGGTTCAGTGGCAATGGCTCCTTATACAAACATGCCAGATGATGTTGCAGCCCTTGCACAAGCAACACAGGACAAGATTACTGCAAACACGTTTGAGCCCTTTACCGGCCCGATTATGAAGCAGGATGGTTCTGAGTGGCTCAAAGACGGAGAGAAGGCCGACATTGGCACGCTGCTTGGCATGAACTTCTACGTTAAAGGCGTGGATGATCAGTTGCCAAACTAAGGCCTCTTAAGAGGTTTCGATGGAGAAGGGGGCGAACAGCCTCCTTTTTCGTTTTCAGCGTGATTTAACGCTTGAAAATCCTTTTCGAATATCGCATAGCCTTCTGGCTAACCACAGTGGCCT
>CALLHT010000038.1 GCA_938009335.1 uncultured Rhizobiaceae group bacterium | reverse complement strand
AACGACGTTCTCGACATGTCGAAGATCGAAGCAGGACGTTTCGTTCTGGATTATGAACGCTTTAATCTGGATGAAATGATCGAGGAAGCGATTAGAATCGTTTCTTATCAGTCTCGTGAGAGCAACATCACCATTGAAGATACCGTTTCTCCGAAGATCGAACTTGAAGCAGACCGCCGTGCAGTGAAACAAATCCTGCTCAATCTTCTTTCTAATGCCGTGAAGTTTTCAACGGATGGGAGCCGCGTTCATATCCGCGCCCGCCGCCGAGCAGATTGCGTCACTATTTCGATTGAAGACAACGGTATCGGCATTTCAAAACAAAATTTGAAGAAGCTCGGCAGACCGTTCGAGCAGGTTCAGAACCAATTCACAAAGAGCCACAAAGGTTCTGGTCTTGGCCTCGCAATCTCACGCTCTCTTACACAGATGCATGGCGGAGCGATGAAAATTCGCTCGAAAGAGGGCGAAGGAACAATCGTTTCTCTGCGCCTTCCCCTTTCCAAAGCATTTTCGGCAGACCAGGATCAAAAGGCAGCCTGATCAGGCCGAACAACAGTTACCCTGCCAACTTGCCCCGGACCTCTAGAGGTTCGGGGCTTTTTTTGTGTTCGCCTTACTGCTGAACAGCTTTGCGGTCTTTGTCTTTATGACGACGTTTACCAGGCATCATGGCACGTAGACGCTTCATTTCCTCACGGCTCACCTTTCCATCATCGTTCCAGTCGGCAAGGGCATGCATTTTGGCCACCCGATTGGATAGCTCGTCCTTTGTCAGTGTGCCGTTCTCATCGATATCAGCACTTGAGAAAAGACGATCAGCAAGTCGACCGGAACGGCGTTTGATGCGTTTTGACTCGATATTCGATTCGAGTGCCGCAATCACATCGCCTTTGCTTATTGCACCGTCTTTATCTGTGTCTGCCATACCGAACCGTGCAGTGATTGCTGCTTCAAGCTCATCAAGTCCAAGCGCGTTGTCCTTATTGGTATCAGCTTGTTGCATCAGTTTTTTCGGCGAAAATATTCTGTGCATCTCGCGATGCTCATTCACAGATTTTGCACCGAATGCAATTCCGGACAGCGCCAGGACACCAACCGTTGCAACTGCTACTATTTTTGTTTTCTTCTTCATGGTTTTCTCCATTTTGGTAGTTGGCCGCCACCAATTTTGTTATTCACCCAAGATCAGACCGGGCGAAGAATTCTTTGCAAATTGCTCTTACTTGTTTTTGTTTTTCGGCGAGTTCCGCCTCACAGGCTTCAAAGCTCGGCAAATCCAACCGCTGGCATAGCACGGCTTTGAAACCGGCAGGGAAGTCTGAAATCTCCTGTGCGTCCCAAAGGCAAATTCTTTGCAAATGAAGGATTGTGGAATACAGATCGAACGCGACTTGCAACGCATTGCTGTTGTCACCCAACAACTGCCGAGCGGCTGATGAAGTTAAAATTTCTTGCGTTCCGTGCAAGCCTTTGGCGTTGTCAGGCTCAACAAGCACACAAGCTTGAGCGATGAACTCGATATCGATGAAACCGCCTGAGACGTTCTTTAGATCCCAAATATCCTTGCTTCCCTTTTCCTTCAGGATACGTTCCCGCATTGACTTGATATCAGCCAAAACCGAATGTCTGTCTTTGACGCCAGACAAAACTCTCGCGCATCTTTCTTGCACGGTTCGGCAAAGCTCAGGGTCACCGTAAACAGGTCTCGCGCGTGTCAGGGCTTGCGCCTCCCAAACCCAGGCTTCGGTTTCCTGATACTTGAAGAAGCTCTCAACCGAAGTTGCTAAAGGCCCGGCATTACCGGATGGGCGCAATCTGAAATCTAGTGAATACAAGATACCTTCAGCGGTTGGAGCAGTCATTGCCGTGATAAATCGCTGCAACAGGCGGATGAAATAGAGTGACGGCTCCAAAGGTCGCGCACCGTCAGAGGGCTCATCTTCATTTGGCACATCGTAAAGAAAGATGAGATCAAGATCAGATGTGGACGTGAGCTCATGGCTGCCCAGTCGCCCCATCGCCAATACGCAGACCCGAGCCCCCTTAACTTCACCATGTGCCGCTTTAAACTCCTGCAATACGCGCTCAAATGTGACAGCGATCATCACTTCCGCAAGAGCGGAATATTCTTTCGCAGAGTGTTGCCACTTTTGCTGAATTCCAAAATTTCGCGTACCAATTTCAAACCGAACTTCAGAGGCGAACCTGCGCATTGCATCCAGAAAGGCTTCAAACTCAACTGCTCGTGCGCTCACTGGTGCCACCCGCTCTTCAAGAAATTCTCGGTCGAGTTTTTGCGCCGCTTCGCCAGGTTCCAGCATGGAATCAAATACATGAGGACTACGCGAAATTTGTTCTGCCAATCTTGGCGCACAATCCAAAATTTGCACCAGCAGATTGGTCAGCGCGGGATTATTTTTCAGAATTGAGAACAATTGAATGCCAGCCGGCAGGCCCATCACAAAGCGATCAAACGCAAAAACCACTTCATCCGGCTTCTCGGTCCGCGCAAACGTTTCCAGTAAAAACGGCGCCAGCTCAGTAAGCATTTCGCGAGCTTGCGTTGCCTGCAAAGC
>CALLHT010000037.1 GCA_938009335.1 uncultured Rhizobiaceae group bacterium | reverse complement strand
AGCATTGAAATGGCAACACAAGTTGCCCAAGAAACCGTCGAACGTGTTATGGAGCAGATTCAATCTGTTCCCAATGGCAACGCTGCCGATAGTCCTACGCTTTCTGTCTTGACCGGATTAACCGAAGACATCAACAAGCTGCAGGAAGCAAGTTCCCAGACTAACGCTCAAAACATCGATGCGTTTGGTGCGATCAAAGATACACTTGGTAGCATGGTTGATCGATTGACCGCTCTTGAGCACGGTGCCAATCATCAAACAGCCCCGCATCAGGTTGCTTCTTCAGCCTTTGTCGCAACATCAGAACCTGTCGCGGCTCCGGCTGCTCTTCCGGTTGAAGAAGCGCCGCGCGACGAGCAAGTGTTGCTTGAAACTGAGCAAGATAATCTTATCGTTGATGGGCCAGACGAGAATACTGTACCGACTATTCCCTCAATTGACGAGTTTGACGAACCGGTTCGATTGACTGGCGAGCCAGCTCCAGAAAAAGCCACAGGCCAAGATATGGTTGCGGAATACCGGGCTTTGGTTGCTGAACAGCAAGCTGCTGAAACAGAGGAAGAAGATGGGCCTGTATCAGTTGCTCAAAGTCTCGTCGATGAAGCAGCACGTGCTGAAGAAGAGCGTATGAAACTTCGCGCCAGCATGGCTCCTGCCGCGGCCTCAAACGAACCTATTTCAAACAATGGAGAGGGAGATAATGATCGCGAGTTTCATAGTTCAGAAATGGCGATCGACACCTTTACAGAGCAAGAGTTACCTCCAGTTCTAGTTGAAGATGCACCTGAAATCGTGACGCCTTCGCCATTGCCTGAATCCGAAATGACGGATATCGCAATGGACATAGACGACCGCCCATTGGAACCGGGAGCTGCTGGTCCAGATTTGGCGGCGCTAGTACGCCAAGCGAATGAGACGCGTAAGAACCGTAGCAGGAACGGCGAAGGTTCATCTGGAACAGATTTTATTGCTGCAGCAAGGCGTGCTGCCCAAGCTGCCGCTGAAGAAGCGAATGCTGCCCATGAAGAAATTGCCAAGCAGGAAAAAGATTCTGAGAAGGGTATGCTCGGATCAATCCCGAGCCTTTTCTCAAAACGTAAGAAAATTATTTCATTGGCTGCGATCGCAACTGTATTGGCGGCCATGTCGGTTCCGATGATCGTTGGTGCATTGTCTTCTGGCGATCAGGAACAATTGACGCAAAACAGCATTGAAGCGGTACCCGCTGAGGCCGAACAGACACAGACAACACGGGTTGTCGAAGCAACATCAGCTACCCCTCGTGTCATTGATGCAGAGCCTACTTCGCAATTGGATGAGGAGCTGGTGGTCGCATCGCTTGGCGAACTGCAGACAAACGATACTCCACACACCGCTGAAACAACCTCAATCGATACGACTCATTTGCTGGCAGAGCTGACTTACGTCAATGATGAGTTGAAGAATGCAGTAGGCGAAGGACGCGCCGAGGCACTCTATGAAGTGGGCCGAAGACACCTCGAAGGAGTTGGTGTCGAAAAGTCTGCGCAGCGGGCTTTGGAATGGTACGAGCGGTCTGCCGAGTTAGGCTTTGCTCCAGCACAATATATTGTTGCCAATTTACACGAGAAAGCGAATGGTACTGAGCGAAATATCCCTGAGGCCATTAAGTGGTACAAGAAGGCTGCTAACAACGGTAATGTGATTGCGATGCATAACCTTGCTGTGCTGCATGCAACGCCAAATGCAGCAAGTCCAGAGCCAGACACCGCGACAGCATTGGAATGGTTTAAGAAGGCTGCGCAATATGGTGTTCGTGACAGTCTTGTTAACTTGGGCATTTTCTACACCAAAGGTGTCGGCACTGAAGTTGATCTCGCTGAAGCCTACAAATGGTTCACGCTGGCTGCAAAAGCAGGCGACGAAGATGCCGCCAATAAACGTGAGGTCGTTGCCGAATATATGCGTCCTGATCAGTTAGAACTGGCGAAGACGAAGATTGAGGACTGGCGACCAGCGGAACAGATTGTTGCTGCAAATATTTTCAAACCTGACCCAAAATGGGGAGCATCGGAAGTCACTGCAGCAAAACTCAGTGACAATCCCGAGGTAATCCGCAAAACACAGGCATTGCTGGGCCGACTAGGCTACGATGCGGGGCCTGCCGATGGCATTATGGGTGCGAAAACCAAGCAGGCGATCGCAGAATTTCAGCAACGTATTGGTTTAGGTGTAAGTGGTGAGATAACTACAGAACTGCTCGCGGAACTTAAGGCTGTGGCGATCTAAGAAGTATTGCTGTTGTAGAACGTCGCTGGGGAAATTGAATGTCTTTATTCAACGCAATTTCAGACGGATTTTCCCGGTATTTTTCATTTGCGGGTACCGCATCTAGAACTCAATTCTGGTTCTGGATTCTGTTCGCCACGATTACACTCTGCATCGCGCTCATCATCGATGGATTGTATCTGGGGCCAATGTGGAGCACATGGCAGGGCGCAGAAGATGTTTTGCCGTTTGATCAGGATGCAGGACAACCTCTCTCTATCGCATTGCTTGCGCTACTAACGATACCCACGATTACTATGGCTGGGCGACGGCTTCATGATTCCGGTTTCTCGGCAAAATGGTTGCTGATCGCGCTCACAATCATCGGAATAATCCCGCTTCTGTATTTCTTTGTAAAAAAGGGTCTGAAGGTGGACAAGCCTAATCCATATCGGACATAACCTAGGCGCTGATCCCAACTACAAATTGGCGCTCGAAGTAATCTTACTTTTTTGAGAATCAAGCGTGACATGAATCATTCCGCTTGGTAAGCTTTTAAAACTCCACACTGTTTAGAGTTTTCGTTCAACCAACATTAAGCGGAGTTTTGCCTGATGATTTTTAAGAAGATCAAGACTGCACCATTGTTACTAGCTGCCACATTAACAGCTCTATGTTTCACAAGCAGCGTGCATGCCCGAACCTATATCGTGAATGGAATTGCAAGTGCCGTGCCTTTTATTGGGTATGGGATGAACAACCTTGGGAAACGTATTCCGGGTTCTAAGGTATTCAGTTATATCACTTCCATTGAAGGTAACCGCGTTATCAAGCCGCGAATTCTGGCTGATATTGAAAGCCGATATGCCAGAAACCCAAGTGAACCGATTAATCTGATTGGCATAAGCTACGGTGCTAACATGGTGAGTGAGATTGCCGGAAAGCTTGCTGCGAAGGGTATTCCGGTAAACTATCTCGGTATCATTGAAGGCACATCACTAAGATCAATCCCGCCTACAGTATCGAAAGCAGATAACTTCACCTGCACCAGTGCTGAATGCTCAAAGAAAAAAGTGCGTCTTTCTGGTGGCAACACCACGACTTCACTGGGCCAGTTTACCTATAAAGACGGTCATATTGATCTTGGCAATAACAAGAAAGTTCACAGCCGGATTATCAGCCGAATCCGCTAGAAAATTTGTGGTACCAAACTCATCACGTTCTGGTTCTAAGTCTTTCTTTATATCGGTGCTTTAGACGCATTGACTTTCAGCTTTGAGAGGCGCAATAAGCCGCCAGCTTTGCTGAATTGCCAAGCGTTTCAATATCACCTTAATCGTGTCGTTTTTTGGAGGGTGCCGTGAGCATCTACCTCCCCATAGCTGAATTATCAGTCAACATCTGGATCCTGTTTGGAATGGGTGCCGCCGTAGGCTTTCTGTCGGGTATGTTCGGCGTTGGCGGCGGGTTTTTGATGACCCCGCTTTTGATCTTCTACAACATCCCGCCTGCCGTTGCTGTTGCGACAGAGGCTAATCAAATTGTTGCTTCGTCGTTCTCCGGCGCATTGGCGCATCTGCGAAAAGGAACGGTAGATATCAAGCTTGGGCTTTTGCTCCTAGTTGGCGGTATCGCGGGCTCAACGCTCGGTGTTTACATATTCTCTGCCCTGCGCGAGATTGGCCAGCTCGACCTTATTATCTCTTTGCTCTATGTGGTGTTTTTGGGTGCGATTGGCACACTGATGACAATTGAAAGCCTGCGGGCCATTCAAAAGTCAAAGAAGAATGGCGGCACTGCAGCGCGCAAACCCGGGCACAGTGGCTTCATCCATAAACTGCCGTTTAAAGTGAAGTTCAGAAAATCAAAGCTGGTCTTGAGTGTGATTCCAATTATTGCACTTGGAATGCTAGTTGGTATCCTCGCAGCGATCATGGGCGTAGGCGGTGGATTTATTATGGTCCCCGCCATGATCTATCTTTTACGAGTTCCAACCAATGTTGTGATTGGGACCTCGCTTTTCCAAATTATCTTTGTGACCGCTTTCACGACGATTATTCAATCGACGACGAACCAAACAGTGGATGTGGTGCTTGCTTTCATTCTCATGGTTGGTGGGGTAATTGGCGCACAATTTGGCGCAGCAGCAGGCCACAAATTGAAGGGCGAACAGCTTCGTGCACTCCTTGGTTTGCTTGTTCTAGGGGTTTGCATCCGTCTTGGATATGACTTGGTCGTGACACCGGATGATTTGTTTAACGTGATTGCCGCTGGTACAGAGGGAGGCCACTGATGTTCAGAGTTGTTACCCTTTTCGCCCTGATGCTCATTGCTTTGTCTGGTGTTCAGGCGAAAGAAAAACTGCAGATGGGCCTCTCTGTTGATGTGGTTCCGGTGGGTTCAGATTTCGCGGGGCAAGACATTGTGGTGTTTGGTGCCATCGAGCTTGCTGATCAAGCGGAGCTTTATCGCGGTGAGTATGACGTATTTATTGAAGTGATCGGCGACCTTCAGGAAGCAATTGTTCGTAAAAAAGACCGCATCAGCGGGATCTGGATCAATGCCGCCGCACGAGAGTATCGCGACGTACCGTCTTTCTATTCTCTACATAGCCGCAACCCAATTGAGGAAGTGGTCGATCCATCCGTTTTGAGCAATCTTGGAATTGGCGTGAAATATCTGAAGGCCAAGCCGGTCGATCGCGGAAATATCGAAGAGTTCTTGACCCAAGGAGAATTCTCAAGCGCGCTGCGTCGCAAGAGGATTGAAAGCCGACTGTTTTCAGAAAATGCCAGTTCAATTGAACAGATCAGTCCGTCGCTCTTCCGTGCCTCAGTAAGCCTGCCGCCAAATGTGCCAATAGGGTTTCATACCGTTAAAGCTCACCTGTTCAAGGATGGTAAAAAGCTTGACGAAGTAACGCATACGTTTGAAGTTCGCAAAGTGGGCTTTGAAGAATGGATTTACAATCTGGCTCATGAGCAAAGTCTGCTCTATGGTATTCTTTGCGTCCTGCTGGCGATCTTCACTGGCTGGTTTGCGAACGTGGTATTCCGTAAGAACTAGGATCAGGAAGCGTTAATTTGGCTGGAATGCTGGAAGACAACCGAGAGAAAACACGAAAGCAGGCTTGGTTCTTGTCGCTTGCCGGCTTTATCCCTTTCGGCGTAATCGCGATTATTCTGTTTATTGTGGGTTCAAGCCATCCGCTTTTTGAAGCTACTCTTGATATTTTCAAAGTCTGGTCAGTAATTATTCTTTCGTTTCTAGGCGGTATCCGCTGGGGTTTTGCAATTTCCAACCAACCATTTGAAATAACCAATCTTTGGCTCTCTGTGGCGGGTTCCATTTTGGCGTGGTTCGCGCTTTTGCTACCAGACACTTATGCCCTGCTTGTATTGCTGGTTCTGTTCTGCGCTCATGGCGCGTGGGATAGCTTTTACATCAACGCGGGTAAGGCTCCGCCTTGGTTTGGCTCAATCAGAATTACGCTGACATTCCTTGTCGCGGCTGCGCATATCTTGGTTGTGCTGGCGATTGCGGGACTTTGATCACGCAACGAGTTGATCGCCAGCAATCTGGTAGACCGCATCTTTGCCCAAGAACCAGGTTTGCAGGTCGGAGATTTCAAACAAACCGTCATAGGCTTGGTCTTTAACATTCAGTCCGCCAGTAAACGCGCCAAACGCTGGCATGATCATCCGGCGCCCATCGCTGGCGAAACACCGACGACGAACACCTTTGCCACGCCTGCGGATTTTGGCTGCGGGATGCAAATGCCCGGCAATTTCTCCATAGCGAAACTGTGGCTTTGGTTCGTGCAGGAAATTAAGCGGCCCCATCATCATTTCTGTGCAGAACGTGCCGCCAAGGTTTTCCGGCGGGAGCGGGTCGTGATTACCGCAAACCCAAATCCATTCACGCGCTTCCATCAATTGCCTTAGCGCAAGGCGACAGCTTTGCGGCAATCTCAGAGATGCGTCTTCATCATGAAAGCTGTCCCCTAGGGAAATGATAGTTTTGGGTTGCCAGTCAGCAATGCAAAGCGCCAACTGTTCCAATGTGGCATGCGTGTCATAGGGCGGAATGAAACTCCCGCGGCGGGCAGCATGGGATGAGCCTTTTTCCAGATGAAGATCAGAAACGACCAAGAGGTTCTCTTTTGGCCAGACCAAACAGCCACGCGGGTCAATAAGGAGAGTTTCCCCTTGAAACTCCATTTCCATCGCGGGGAGTTCAGCTTCTTCTAGCGCCAATGGCATAGCTTATCCAATTCTCATCAATTCGCTGGAAGCCTCTTCCAGAAGTGCTTCTTGGGCTTCGCCTACAACGCTCTCGCGACCAATCTCAAGCATGATAGGCACTGCAAGCGGCGAAATCTGTTCAAGCCCTTTATGCACGATTCGCGTCTTTGTCCGCGACAACATATCGCCTAACCGCCTTACATCCAAAAGACCATGCGCCGCATCGGCGCGTGTTGCTTGCAGCAGGATATGGTTGGGATCATGGCTACGCAGAACATCGTAAATCAAATCAGAAGATACCGTCATTTGTCGCCCGGTTTTCTCTTTGCCCGGAAAACGCCGCTCGATCAGGCCGGCAATGGTGGCGCAGTTTCTAAACGTGCGTTTGAGCAAGAACGATTCATCCAGCCAAGCTTCCAGATCATCGCCTAGCATGTCCTCATCAAAGAGACCTGAAAGCGTGATCTCCCGTTTGTCGATCATGGCTGAAAAATCTCTGAGACCCCAAACCGCAATTGCATAGTCTGTTGCCACAAACCCAAGAGGCTTTGCACGTGCGCGTTCCAGTCTCCGCGTCAACAACATGCCCAAAGTCTGATGCGCCATACGGCCCTCAAACGGGTAGGCAACCAAATAGTATCGGTCTCCCTTTGGAAAGGTTTCGATCAGCAGTTCATCACGTTTTGGGAGGATCGATTTTAGCTTCTGAATTTCAATCCATTCTCGTACTTGTGGAGGTAGATCTTTGCGTTCTGTTTCGTTCGCCAACATGCCACGAACGAGATCCGCCAGATAAGTTGAAAGCGGAAATTTGCCGCCCGCATAGGCAGGCACTTTTGGGTCTGTATCAGCAGCCTTTGAAACATAACAGGCGGCTTCTCTAATGCCCTCCAGTCGTAACGTATTTCCGGAAAACAAAAATGTATCACCAACCGCGAGTGATTCAACGAAGCCCTCTTCTATTTTGCCAAGAATAGGGCCACCTTGAAACGCAGCATTCTTACCTCGCTTTCGGGTGAGCCGAACATCAAGCATAGGGGCTTCGACGATCGTGCCGCAATTCATTCGGTAGCGTTGCGCAATGGCCGGATGGGTCAAGCGCCATGTGCCATCCTCAGTCTTTTTGATCTTTGCATATTGCTCATAAGCGCGAAGTGCATATCCCCCTGTGGAAACAAAATCGAGCGCTTGATCAAATTGCTCGCGTGACAATTCTGCGTACGGCGCGGAACTTGTAATTTCGGCAAACAGGCCATCGGCATGAAACGGACCGGCGCATGCCGTCCCCAGAATATGCTGGGCCAGAACATCCAGCGATCCACTGAGAAGCGGCGGCGTGTCCTGAGCTCCCAGGTAATTCGCATTGAGTGCAGCTTGGCATTCCATGACTTCAAACCGGTTTGCCGGAACGAGTATGGCACGTGAGGGTTCATCGATACGATGGTTTGCGCGGCCTATGCGTTGCGCGAGGCGGCTTGCACCTTTCGGAGCGCCGACATGCACCACCAAATCCACATCCCCCCAGTCAATACCAAGATCAAGTGTTGAGGTCGCAACGATCGCCCGAAGTTCGTTGCGTTGCATCGCTTCTTCAACCTTACGGCGTTGGCTTACATCCAGCGACCCATGATGCAATGCGATGGGAAGCGTGTCTTCATTGATGTTCCACAGTTCCTGAAACAGGATTTCGGACTGGCTTCTGGTATTCACAAAAAGCAGGGTCGTACCGTGCGCCTTGATGGCCCTGTAAACATCACCCATGGCATAACGCGCGGAATGCCCAGACCAGGGAACACGTTCCTCAGAGTCTAGAATAGTGATGTTCGGCTTTGCGCCACCTTGAAGATGCACAAACTCTGAAAGTGCGATTTCGCCAAGTTCGGGTTGGCCCACCAACCACCGTCGAAGATCGTCAGGTTCGGCTACAGTTGCTGAAAGCCCGATTGTTTTGAGATCTGGTCGAAAGCTCCTCAACCGTGCTAGGCCGAGTGCCAAAAGGTGACCGCGCTTGGACGTCACCAGAGAATGTAACTCGTCAAAGATCACCGTCTGCAGATTATCAAAGAATCTTGGCGCATCCTTATTGGCGATCAACAGGGCAAGTTGCTCCGGTGTGGTGAGCATGATCTGTGGCGGGTTAAGCTTTTGACGCTGGCGGCGTGAGACGGGTGTATCGCCTGTCCGGGTTTCGACGTCTATGCCAAGGCCCATCTCTTCAATCGGCTTTTCCAGATTGCGTTTGATATCAACTGCAAGCGCCTTGAGCGGCGAAATGTAAAGCGTGTGAATTCCGCGTTTTGCTTCGCCGGGTTTGGGCTTCGGTGTTTGCGCAAGGTCCACTAGGCTTGGCAAAAACCCGGCAAGGGTTTTGCCTGCACCCGTGGGTGCAATCAACAATGTTGATTTTCCTGCTTGTGCTTTTGCGAGCAATTCAAGTTGATGGGCTCGCGGTTGCCAACCGTGGCCCGAGAACCATTTCTGAAACGGTTCCGGCAGGAAAAAGGGCAGATTTTTGTCGCCCGTACTGCTAAGGATTTGCTGGCTCATGAATGGAATGTAGGTCCCGCGTGGACAAAGGTCGATATGAAAAAGAACAATCTTGGTGGGATTATAGTTTTGTTGCTGGCAGCTATTGCAGCGGTGTGGCTGAATTATGAAGAGCCAGATTCTGATGCCCCATCAAGTACCGCTCCGACGCAATCACAAAGCAATGACTATATCTTGGCAGTAAGTTGGCAACCGGCCTTCTGCGAACAACGCCCAAACAAAGCGGAATGCAGATCACAAAGGGCAGTGCGGTTTGATGCCAATTACTTCTCCCTGCATGGACTATGGCCTCAACCGCGGGATAATACCTATTGCGGTGTATCACAGTCTCTCGTTGCGACTGACAAATCAGGGCGCTGGAACCGCCTGCCGAAACTCGATCTGAGCGAAAACTTAAGAAGCGAGTTGGAAAGCAAAATGCCGGGCTATCGGTCTAACCTACACCGGCATGAGTGGTACAAACATGGTACGTGTATGCAAGGCTATTCTGCAGAACAGTATTTTCGGGTCTCTCTCGACTTATTAGATCAACTCAATGGCAGCACAGTGCGCGATCTCACTGCTGACAATATCAATCGTGAACTTAAGTTTCGAGCGTATGATGCTGCCTACACGCGAGCCTTCGGTCGGGAAGCCGCGAAACGATTCATTCTCGATTGCTACAGGGATGACGGACGCCGTATCATTCATGAATTCAAACTCTCGATCAGGGGTAACCTAAAAGAGGAAACTGATCTGGGAACCTTGCTTTCAGCGGGTCAAAGCGTAGGACGCTCTTGCCCCGGTGGCATTGTTGATCCGGTTGGCTTGCAATAGTTTTCCTTGAAAAGCATGCGGAGCGTGGTTACTTGTCAAACGAACTGCATGGAGGGTTTCATGGCAAACCGCGTTGACAATTTTCTTGGCGACTCATTGGGTCGCACGATCATCAAGCTCGCAATCATATCGCTGATTGTGGGCGTGATCCTTGCCGCGATTAATGTAACGCCATGGGAAGTATGGGATGCCGTTCGCAGGTTCTTTGTGAATCTCTACAATCTTGGCTTTGATGCACTTTGGAGCATTGGACGATATTTCGTGTATGGCGCAATTGTTGTTGTCCCGATCTTCCTGATCTTGCGGTTCCTGAAATTTGGCAAGTAAGTCTGCCGCGTGATGTCGGGGTCACACGACACTCATTCAAAACCCTTTGAGATTAGCCATCGTTCGGTTCTGGCAATCGCCATACCGATGACACTTGCCTATAT
>CALLHT010000036.1 GCA_938009335.1 uncultured Rhizobiaceae group bacterium | reverse complement strand
CAACTCAAAGGCGCATCCAAAACCAAAGTTATCCTTCGCCATGCTCTGCCAAACGCATGGGCCCCGATTGCAACCGTCATCGCTTTTAATCTGGCTTATCTGGTTGTCGGCGTTGTGGTTGTTGAAGTGGTGTTTGTGTATCCGGGCATTGGTCAGCTTATGGTGGATTCGGTGAGTTCACGCGATATCCCGGTCGCGCAGGCTTGTGCTCTTATCTTTGCAGCAACTTACATTCTACTCAATCTTCTAGCTGACATTATAGGCATTGTTACAAATCCAAGGCTTTTGCACCCAAGATGAGCGAACAAGAAAACACATACTCCGCTGCTGGCGAAGTCAGTCAGGTCCTTGTCAAACGCAGCCGATGGGAACGTGCCAAGATCGAATTACGCAAGGCACCTCTATCGGCCTGGTTTGGCATCATCGTCATTGCAGTTTATGCATTTGTCGCAATTTTCGCCCAATTCCTTTCCCCCTATGGAGAGGCACAAGTTTTTTCAAAAGCTGATTTGCCGTGGTCATCTCTAGGCGGTGAGCCGGAGCATTTCTTTGGCACAGATCAAATTGGCCGCGATGTATTGTCCCGACTGATCTACGGCGCACAAAACACCATTGGCATTGCACTAGTTACCACCTTGCTGTCTTTCTTTATCGGAGGTTCGCTAGGCTTGGTGGCTGCAATCAATCGCTCATGGCTTGATCAATTCCTGAGCCGCGGCGTTGATGTTTTGATGTCTATTCCAAGCCTTATTTTCGCTCTTATGCTTTTGAGTATTTTTGGCTCATCTATTCCTTCACTCATAATGATCATCGCTATTCTCGATTCAACCCGCGTTTTCCGCCTGACAAGATCTGTCGCGGCAAATGTTGTGGTCATGGATTATGTGGAGGCTGCCCGTTTGCGCGGCGAAGGACTAGGCTGGGTGATGCGCCGTGAAATTCTGCCGAACATCATGCCGCCACTGGTTGCTGAATTCGGCCTGCGTTTCTCATTTGTATTTTTGACCATCGCAGCGCTTTCCTTCCTTGGTCTAGGCATTCAACCACCAACCGCAGATTGGGGCTCCATGGTGCGTGACGGTTCGCGTTTCATCCAGTTTGTGAAGTTCGACTGGACGCTTGCCCTACCCTCTCTGCTTCCGGCAGGTGCCGTTGCATTACTGACGGTGGCCGTAAACTTCGTGGTGGACTGGTTCCTGCATAAGACAAGTGGACTTCGCGATGAGTAAAAAGAACAAGCCCGAAGCCCGCGGAGAAAAGGGCGATATTCTTCTTGAAATGAAAGATGTCCGCATTGATGGCTTCAGTGACGAGCGTTGGCACAAGATTATCAAAGGCGTCGATCTTACTCTAAAGCGGGGCGAAGTCTTGGGTCTTATCGGTGAGTCAGGTGCAGGCAAATCCACACTTGGCAAAGCGTCCATGGGCTATGCACAACCTGGATGCAAAATTCTGTCCGGTTCGATCATGTTTGATGGCATCGATCTGATGACCGCTACTGAGGCAGAAAAACGCGCGCTGTGGGGCTCACGGATCGCTTATGTTGCCCAATCCGCGGCTGCATCCTTCAATCCGGCACATCGCTTGATCGATCAAACCGTAGAGGCAACGGTTGATCATGGCGTATCAGACGATACAGCCGCGCGAAAAGATGCGATAGAACTCTACCAATCTCTCACTTTGCCGAACCCCGATACGATTGGGGACCGCTATCCGCATCAGGTTTCAGGCGGGCAATTGCAAAGGGTGATGACTGCAATGGCGATGTCCCCTCGTCCGGACCTCATCATCTTTGATGAGCCGACAACGGCGCTTGATGTGACAACCCAAGTGGACGTTCTGCTTTCTATGCGATCAATCGTTGAGAAATTTAACACCGCTGCAATCTACATCACCCATGATCTCGCTGTGGTTGCTCAAATGGCTGATCGGATCAAGGTTTTGCGTTACGGCGAAGAAGTTGAGGAAGCCGTTACACAGGAAATGCTATCCAACCCCACGCAAGATTATACCAAATCCCTTTGGTCGGTGCGCGCACTCGAAAAACCGGAAGCACCCAGTGACGACATCATTCTTGAAGTCAAAGGGGTGGACGCCGCGTATGGCGCGGGGGTGAAAGTCTTGCAAGATGTGTCTATCAAGGTCCCGCGAGGCAGAACTGTTTCCATTGTCGGCGAATCCGGTTCTGGAAAATCCACCACCGCACGCGTTATTACGGGACTGCTCCCACCAATTTCAGGCAGCATTGAGTTTAATGGAACGCCTCTGACTGCAGCGCTGAAAGAACGATCACCGGACGAATTGCGGCGCATTCAAATGATCTATCAAATGGCAGATACAGCGATGAACCCGAAGCAAACAGTTGGGGAGATCATCGGACGGCCATTAGAGTTCTACCACAACATGAGTGGTAGCGAGAAAGTCGCTCGAGTCAACGAACTGCTCGAGATGATTGAGCTGGATGCAAGCTTTGCGGACCGCCTACCGAGCGAACTTTCCGGCGGACAAAAACAACGTATTTGTATTGCGCGTGCACTTGCAGCCAACCCCGAACTGATCATTTGTGACGAAGTGACTTCTGCGCTCGACCAGATCGTTCAGGAAGGAATTCTGAAACTGCTTCTGCGCCTCCAGAAAGAACTGAACATCACCTATATATTCATCACGCACGACATTGCAGTGGTGAAAGCCATTTCTGATGAGATCGTTGTGATGTTCCAAGGCGGTGTCGTGGAACAGGGTCTTAAAAGCAACGTGTTGGAACCGCCATTCAAGGACTACACACAACTGCTATTGGAGTCAGTTCCAGAAATGGACCCAAGCTGGCTGGATAGTATTGCGGCAAACCGCGGCGTGGATTAGATCATGTTTTCAACATCTCCCCTGCACCCGCGTTTTGGAAAAGTAATCCACGATGTGGACTTGAGAGATGTAACGGAAGAATATCTCTATCCTGAAATACGGAAACTCTTTGAAGATCATTCTGCTCTTCTTTTCCCTGCTCAGTCGCTCGATGATCATCATCACACAGAACTGGCAAAACTCTTTGCTCCTTTGGAAAACCGTGAGGCGATGGCGGGATTGAATGAGGCGTTTAAAGTGTCATCCGTTTCGAATGAAACAAAAACCGGTGTAACCGACGCTGAAGCACTTCACACACTAAACCTGCAAGCCAACATGCTCTGGCATACGGACAGCACGTTCTTACCACTTCCTGCATTGCTCAACATTCTTACAGCCAAAGTGGTGCCTAGCAGCGGCGGAGAAACCGAGCTTGCTAGTACAAGAGCCGCTTGGGCAGATATGCCCGACGCATTAAAAGCACCCTTGCGCGATGCAATCATCTGGCATCGCTTGTCGCATTCAAGAGATAGAATTTCCAAAGAACTGGGAGCTTTGCCTGAGATGCGGCAATGGCCCGATCGACCATGGAAAGCGGTTTGGACAAACCCAACAAATGGAGCAGAAGCGCTTTACATTGCCTCTCATTCCTTTGCGATAGAAGGCATGGGCCTTGCACAAGGACAAAAGCTGATAGATGAAGCGATCGAATTCTGTACTCAGCCTGAATACGTATATTCTCATAGCTGGAATGTGGGTGATGTTCTTATATGGGATGAACGATCCATGTTGCACCGAGGTCAACCTTGGCCGTACAATGAACCCCGTTCTTTGAAGAGTATTTGTTGTTCGGTCACAGACGCAGACGGATTGCAAAGTGTGAAAGTCGTTTAATGTGAGTGCGGGTTTCACCCACCCTTCATATGCTCAATTTCTACCCTGTAGATTAGGTGTTTAGACACTTGGATCCGCGAGATGGTTTCGCAACATTTCCTGATAGGATTTCATCATTTCGGTCACAAACGGCTCATGCTGATCCACATTCACCACATTCTTACCAACATGCGCATTATATCGCGCGGCGGCGTATAGCATGATCATGTGTAAATCGGTTGCGGGAATCGTCTGATTTTTCTGATTGGCAAGATCAATAAATGCATCCGCAATTTCCATGAACTTACGATCTGTCATTTCACCACTTGCCTCGCGTGCGCGGCGTTCTTTCCTGTTAGGTGTATCTGAACCAACCATCATTCTTCCTTTCTGCGGTTTCTCAAAGACAAACTCGCAAGTTTTCATAAGCTTAGCAGATATTGAGCATTGCCTCCAACAGGCAATGATGAGGTCCAAGATGACGCCCCCTCCATCGTGACTCGCCTAGGTTGCTCTTCACGTTTTTCTCAACCGCTTGCCAAACAGAAAATTTTACGTCAGGATGATGGCAACAAGGAGGAGGATGCTCGTGCAAACACATGCACATACAGCAGCCATACACCCGGAAGATAAAATGCGAGCAGATCTATACGCTTTGCTCGGCAGGGTTCTCTTTTTTGCTCCAAATCAGGAAACGCTGGATATCGTTTCAAAGCTCGAAGGCGATGCTACAGAGATTGGCGGCGCCTTTGATACATTGGCAAAGCTGGCATCAAATTCAGTCCTTCAGGACGTGAAAGAAGAGTTTAACGGCCTATTTATCGGAATGGGGCGCGGTGAACTTTTACCCTATGGTTCATATTACCTGACCGGTTTCCTGAACGAAAAGCCGCTCGCGAAACTCCGCAATACTATGCGAGAACTTGGCATAGAGCGCGACGAAACAGTCAAAGAGCCCGAAGACCATATCGGAAGACTTTTTGAAATGATGTCGAACCTAATTCTCGGACATTATGGTTCTACCGCTGATCTCGATACCCAGAGGCAATTCTTCCTCTCCCACATAGAACCTTGGGCATCGCACTTCTTTAGAGATTTGGAAGCCGCTAAATTAAGCCGCTTCTACCAACCAGTGGGCACAATAGGCCGATTGTTTGTAGAGATTGAAAATAGCGCCTTCTCCATGGAGTAGGCGTTTTTCATATCGGCTTCGAGCTCTGCCCTCGAACCGAACTGAACCATAGCTTCCTAAAACGGGAGCGTAAGGCTAGGCAGAGACTTGGAGGAAGTATGACCACAAAGCATGGAGAAAAGGTCGCTGATGAGCGGCGTAATTTCCTGAAGATGGTGGGTCTGGGAACCGTAACCGGTGGCGCCGCGTTGGCAACATCAGGTGCAGCTCAGGCAGAAACCCATGAGGAAAATGAAGGGTCCGGCTACCGCGAGACCAGTCACGTCAAAACGTATTACGATTTGGCTCGTTTTTAAGAACAGGTTTGTGACGGCCACGTAGCCATAACAGGTCAGCTTATGGTGTTGCATCTAAAGCCGACCATCGAAGTTTTTACATCGGTAAAGACAAATTGGAGGAAACCAAAATGCTTAGAAAGAAGGTAGGTGGGGTTGCGAATGGCCCCCGTCTGTCATCCCTTACTAATGTTTCGGGTACTGCAGTTAACAGGCGTGATTTTCTTAAACGCTCAGGCATCGCAGTTGGCGGCATAGCAGCCGCAGGAGCGCTCACAGCAGGCACAACTAAGAAAGCCCATGCTCAAAGCGCTGCAGCAGGCAAAATTGATACAATTAAATCCGTATGCACTCACTGTTCCGTGGGATGTACCGTATTGGCGGAAGTAACTGACGGTGTATGGATCGGTCAGGAACCGGCTTTTGATTCACCGTTTAACCTCGGCGCCCATTGCGCAAAAGGTGCTGCGGTGCGAGAGCATGCGCATGGCGAACGCCGCCTGAAGTATCCAATGAAGCTTGCCGGAGGCAAATGGGAACGTCTTTCTTGGGATGACGCCATCAATGAAGTTGGCGACACGATGTTGAAAATTCGCGATGAGTCAGGACCGGATTCGGTTTATTGGCTTGGTTCTGCGAAACACAACAACGAACAAGCATATTTGGTCCGTAAGTTTGCAGCTTACTGGGGCACAAACAACGTCGACCACCAAGCTCGAATTTGTCACTCTACAACCGTTGCCGGTGTTGCAAACACCTGGGGCTACGGTGCGATGACAAACTCGTACAATGATATTCACAACTCGCGTGCAATATTCATCATTGGCGGTAATCCGGCAGAGGCACACCCGGTCTCATTGCTTCATGTGTTGCGTGCAAAAGAGCAGAACAATGCTCCCGTAATCGTATGTGATCCGCGCTTTACCAGAACAGCGGCCCATGCAGACGAGTATGTGCGCTTCCGTCCGGGCACGGACGTTGCCCTCATCTGGGGTATTATGTGGCACATTTTCGAAAACGGTTGGGAAGACAAGGAGTTTATTCGCCAGCGCGTTTGGGGAATGGATCAAATTCAGGCTGAAGTTGCCAAATGGACACCTGAAGAAGTTGAACATGTAACCGGTGTTCCAGGGTCCCAACTTCGTCGTGTAGCCCGCACAATGGCCCAAAACCGTCCAGGTACGGTCATTTGGTGCATGGGCGGCACTCAGCACACGAACGGAAATAACAACACACGGGCTTATTGTGCATTACAGCTTGCGCTTGGGAACATGGGCAAAGCCGGCGGTGGAACCAATATTTTCCGCGGCCATGACAACGTACAAGGCGCAACAGACCTTGGTGTTCTATCGCACACCCTGCCCGGTTATTACGGTTTGAAAACCGGATCATGGAAACATTGGGCTCGTGTTTGGGAAACCGATTACGATTATCTGCTCGGACGCTTTGCTTCAAAAGATCTGATGGAAGGCAAAGGCATTCCTGTTTCACGCTGGATTGATGGCGTGCTGGAAGACGAAGCCAACATGGACCAACCGGCCAAAGTGCGTGGTATGGTGTTTTGGGGCCATGCTCCAAACTCGCAGACCCGCATGAAAGAGATGAAGACTGCGATGGAGCAGTTGGATTTGCTCGTGGTGATTGATCCGTATCCGACCGTATCTGCGGTTCTATCTGACCGTACTGATGGCGTGTATTTGCTACCAGCCTGTACGCAGTTTGAAACATACGGCTCAGTTACAGCTTCAAACCGTTCAATACAGTGGCGCGACCGAGTGGTTGAACCTCTGTTTGAATCACTTCCTGACCACACGATTGCCTACAAGCTTGCAGCTAAAATGGGCTTTGCGGATGAACTCTTCAAAAATGTAAAAATCGAAAACGATGAACCATTGATTGAAGACATAACTCGTGAGTTCAACAAAGGCATGTGGACCATCGGTTACACAGGTCAGTCGCCTGAGCGTCTTCGCGAACATATGAAGTATCAACATACGTTCGACCGAACTACGCTGCAGGCTGTTGGTGGCCCGCTGGATGGCGAGTATTATGGGATGCCATGGCCATGCTGGGGCACTGCAGAGATGAAACATCCTGGAACACCAATCCTGTATGATCCATCGAAGCCTGTTGCTGAGGGTGGTCTCACGTTCCGCGCACGTTTTGGCGTTGAACGCGATGGTGACAACCTGCTCGCAGAAGGGTCCTGGTCTCAAGGTTCTGAAATCGAGGATGGCTATCCGGAATTCACCATGGCGATGCTCACATCGCTTGGGTGGGATGGTGACCTGACCGATGATGAACGTGCAGCAATTGATGCGGTGGCCGGTGAAAAGACCAACTGGAAGACCGATCTTTCAGGCGGCATTCAACGTGTTGCCATTGAACATGGTTGCGCACCGTTTGGGAACGCGAAAGCCCGGACTGTTGTCTGGAACTTCCCCGATCCTGTTCCACTGCACCGCGAACCGCTCTACACGCCACGACGCGATCTACTGGACAAATATGCAACTTACGAAGACAGAAAGTTCTATCGTCTTCCAACCGCATATGCATCAATCCAGAAAAACGATTTCTCGAAGGATTATCCAATGATCCTTACGTCAGGTCGTTTGGTCGAGTATGAGGGGGGTGGTGATGAAACCCGCTCGAACCCTTGGCTTGCAGAGCTTCAACAAGACATGTTCGTTGAAATCAACACCGCTGATGCGAATACTCTTGGCATCCGTGATGGCGAACAATGTTGGGTTGAAGGCGCCGAAGGCGCACGGGTCAAGGTGATGGCTCTGGTGACCGAGAGGGTTGGCAAGGGCGTTGCGTTCATGCCGTTCCACTTTGGTGGTCATCTTGAGGGTAAGGACCTGCGGGATAAATATCCGCCGGGTGCAGACCCTTACGTGCTGGGTGAATCAACCAACACTGCTCAAACCTACGGGTATGATTCAGTGACGCAAATGCAAGAAACCAAAGCGACGCTTTGTAAAATCGAGCCGGCATAGGGAGGAGATCAGTTATGGCTAGAATGAAATTTCTTTGTGATGCTGAACGCTGCATCGAATGTAATGCCTGCGTAACTGCATGTAAGAACGAGCACGAAGTGCCGTGGGGGGTGAACCGCCGAAGGGTTGTCACCATCAATGACGGCAAGCCGGGCGAGCGTTCAATCTCTGTGGCATGTATGCATTGTTCCGACGCACCGTGTAAGGCGGTATGTCCGGTAGATTGCTTCTATGACACTGAAGATGGTGTTGTGCTGCATTCGAAAGACCTGTGCATTGGTTGCGGATATTGCTTCTATGCTTGCCCATTTGGCGCGCCGCAATTTCCGCAGGCCTCCAACTATGGGTCGCGCGGCAAGATGGACAAATGTACATTCTGTGCAGGCGGTCCTGAAGACGACAACTCGCAAGCTGAGTTCCAGAAATACGGACGCAACCGTCTCGCAGAAGGGAAACTACCTCTTTGTGCAGAAATGTGTTCAACCAAGGCCCTACTTGCAGGCGATGGCGATGTCGTTTCGTCAGTCTACCGTGAGCGTGTTGTGGCCCGGGGTTTTGGAGCAGGTGCTTGGGGTTGGGGAACAGCTTACGGTCAGAAAACCGGCGGCTAATTATCCCTGTTCAACACAGCGACATGCAACACTGAAACAACTAAAGGGGCGGCCAAATGAGAGCCGCCTTTTTTATCCGATCACAAAGTTTCCGCCATCTAATAAGGTGGCCGCATTAGGAGGTTGCCATGCAAATGGCTCGTTCAATTTGGGTTTTCATTTTTACCGCTTTTATTATCTTGAGTGTCGGGAATATTGGATTACATAGTCCTGCCTACGCGCAAGAAACAGCCATCGAGCAACCAACAGGTGGTTCAGTTCCCGGCGGAACAACAGATGGCGCAGCTTCTGACTCAGAACTTTGGCGCATGATCCGACAGGGCGGACAAGGCAACGTTGTGGGCGGAGACCCTAATTCCGGCTTAATGATCCAGTCTCAGGGCGAAGACTGGAGAAAATTGCGCAATGAAGAATTACCTAGATATTCCGCTTGGGCAATTCTCGGAATCCTATTGCTGCTTTCTTTGTTCTTCGCAATTCGCGGAAGAATTAAAATAGAACATGGCAAGTCCGGAAAAACGATTACACGGTTCGCGATGATTGAACGCGCGTCCCATTGGCTTCTCGCTTCAAGCTTTATTATTTTGGCTTTAACAGGACTTAATTTGATTTTTGGTAAGTCTCTTTTGCTTCCGATAATTGGAGCGGGAGCATTTTCCAGTCTCACCATTTTCGGCAAGTTTGTGCATAATTATGTGGGCTTTGCCTTCATGGTTGCGCTGGTTATGGTTGCCGTTCTCTGGATCAAGCATAACCTCCCGAGCCGGCACGACATTGTCTGGTTCCTTAAGGGCGGCGGCATGATAGGATTAGGACATCCTCCCGCCAAGAAATTCAATGCCGGTCAGAAGATCATTTTCTGGGTCGTCATTCTGTGTGGTGTATCAATCTCCATGTCTGGCTGGGCGCTACTCAACCCATTCACCACAACCATGATGGCGGATACTGCCGCACTGGCAAACAGCATTTTTGGAACGAGCTTTGCAACAGATCTTGCACCAATTCATGAACAGCAATTGCAGACCACCTGGCATTCAATCATGGCGGTGTTCATGATCGTCGTCATCATCGCGCATATATATATCGGATCAGTCGGTATGGAAGGCGCTCTTGATGCAATGACAACTGGCGAAGTGGATGAAAATTGGGCTACCGAGCATCACTCTCTTTGGGTGGAAGAAGTTAAATCTGGCGGCGGCAAGTCCACATCAAAAACAGCACAACCAGCGGAGTAAAAGAGAGCAAGGATTGATGAGAACCGTTGCACATGCTGTCTGTTGCATGGTGTTAGCCATGACCCTTTTGAGTGCGACTGAAAGGCTGTCGGCCCAAGAGCTTCCTGCCCAACTGAAAGGCCATGGAGGCCCCATAAAGTCGATCACCATATCGGCCGATGGAGAACGCGTGCTAACCTCCTCATTCGATTACTCCATCGTCTATTGGGATATCTCAGGAAGGGAAGCCAAAATTATTCATAGACTTGAAGGGCATGATGCAGCCGTCAATGATGCGGTCTTCCTACCGGAAAAGTCTCAAGCTGTTTCTGTGAGCGATGATGGAACCCTTGGCATTTGGGATCTCGAAAAAGGTGAGCTTATCTACCGAATTGATGCACCACTGGATAAAGTTCTTGATGTGGCCGTTTCACCGGATGAAGAATTTGCCGCCGTTGCCAGATGGGACGAAACCGTCAGAGTGTATCATCTCGGCCTTCAAAAAGAGGTCGCTGTTCTAAAAGGCCACCGCGGCAATGTCAGCAGTGTAGCGTTCTCGAAAGATGGACGATATTTGTACTCGGCAGCCTATGACGGACAAATTCTTGAATGGGAAATGGAGACGCTCCAATTTGTGCGCCCGATACACCGTCATGGCTGGGGTATCAATTCCATTGCATTGTTGGATGATGACCGAATTGTATATGGCGCGTTAGATGGCACAGTGGCAGTCGCCAGCATTGAAAAGGCGCAACGTGTTCAAGATATCGCAAAACAGGAACGCCCTGTTCAAAGCGTGAAGGTTTCACAAGATGGCGCCTTGGCTGCCTTTGGTGATGGCGCTGGAATTGTTCAGGTTTTTGCAGCTGACAGCGGCAAGAAAATTGAATCTTCTGAAGTTACTTTTGGGCCTGTATGGGATATGGATTTCGTTCCAGGCACCAACCAGATGTATCACGTCGGGCTGGACGATTTTGCTGCCCGGTGGCAAATCTCACCATTGAAATTAAATCAGAATATCGCGGAACTGCCTCGCCGCTTCCAAATCCGTGACAGTAAGGATCCGGGCGAACTCGAATTTCAAAGGAAATGCAGCGTCTGCCACACTCTAGTAGAAGATGGCCAGAACCGCGCAGGCCCTACCCTATTCAAAGTATTCGGGCGAAAGGCAGGAACGCTGCCGGGGTACAAATACTCGAAGGCTTTGCTGGATTCTGATATCATCTGGAATGAGGAAACCATCCACGCGCTCTTTCGAGACGGCCCGGATAAAGTTGTCCCGGGCACAAAGATGCCAATACAACGGCTAAAGCAAGTTGACCGACGAGATGATCTCGTTAGGTTTTTGAAGAAAGCCACCAATCCTTGAGAATGAAAAAGGGAATATCATGAAATCAGTAGTATTTGGAATTTTGGCTATGGTGGTGATCAGCATTGCCGCCTGGGGAATATCGGGGGCTATCTCTGAAACATCCGGAGAAAAGTACGCGAGCCAGAACAATTC
>CALLHT010000035.1 GCA_938009335.1 uncultured Rhizobiaceae group bacterium | reverse complement strand
CTAGCCAAACCTGATTTTAACTGCCGGTCTTCCAGTTGGTGTCAATGCACGTAGCTTGACGTTTGTGCGTGGCAGTGACAACCGTTCCGCACGTAGACTGTGCCCCAACAATAAACCGATCAAGCTTTTTGTCCGACGCCTGGAGTTGCTGTACAACAAATCAGCACGGCTCACGCGTGGACGATGCAGCCGTTTGGACCCGATAGCGGGTATAACACTTTTTTCTGTTTCCGCTTTTTGCAGACCAGAATTTGTGTTCTCGATTTTGCCCTTGACGATTGTCATGGTCGAGACTCCGTTACTAACTCAATACTCAGACAGACGGGCTGCCATTTACATACTTCCACATAATCCCGCTAAACACTTGCGGGACTTCAATCCCTATCCGGCGTTCAAAGCCAGACAAGAAACCTTTTTCGACTTCAAAACTTTACATGCTTCGCGAGCCGCACCTTTGCCACTAAACCCGACAAAGCGTGCGCGGTACAATGTTGCCCCGCCCTTCGACACGGTTTCCGTGTAGTTGCTTTTGCCGGACAACGTATTGGGCGCCTTTGCTCGGGTCTTTTCCAACAAGTCTATGGCGCCGGCCTCTGAGCCTGCTGCAGCAATCTGGATAACCCAACCTGAAGCGTTTCTAGCTTTCACGACACTTGCCGTTGTTTGCAGATCAACCGATGGCTTTGGCACAGCAGCTGCCACTGTAACAGCGGTAGATGTATCAAGCGTTCTGCTTGCTACTGCGGTTGGGCGAGCAACAGGAACTGGTCCGCGCTTAGGCAATTGAACACTTGCAGCAGATGCAACGAAAACCGAACGGCTTTTTGCTCTTGCAAGCAGTTTGCGCTTTTTGCGCTTCGACGCTTTGGGAAGATAACGGGAAATCAGTTTACGCATCTGTGCGTTGCGGCTCTTGCCGGACTTACCACCCATCACGACAGCAACAATAGAGCGGCGATTGTCTTCAACAGATGATACCAGGTTAAAACCAGATGCCCGCGTATAGCCTGTCTTGATACCATCAACACCCCGAACAGCACCTAAAAGCCTGTTATGATTACGATAATTAGCCTTACCATACTTGAAATTTCGGCGTGAAAAATAGTGGTAATACTGCGGATAATGCTCACGAAGTGCGATGCCCAAACGTGCCATATCGCGTGCCGTTGTTAGCTGACCCTTAGCGGTCAAACCGGAAGCATTTTTGAATGTCGTTTTGCTCATCCCCAATTCACGCGCTTTGCTGGTCATCATCCGACCGAAGTTTGATTCAGAACCACCCAGATGTTCAGCAACTGCCGTTGCGACATCGTTGGCTGATTTTGTGGCAAGCGCCAGGATAGCGTGCTCAGCTGCAATTGAGCGCCCTGCTCTAATGCCAATTTTAGAAGGCGGTCTGGATGCTGCATATTTCGACATGCGAATGCGTGTGTTCTTTTTGAGTTTGCCGCTCTCTAGCGCTTCAAACATCATATACATCGTCATCATTTTGGTAAGAGACGCCGGATAACGCAGCCGGTCTGCACTTGAAGAATAGAGTGTCTTGCCGGTTTTCGCATCAATCACAATACCCGCATATTTTGGATTAGCGGATGCAGCGTTTGTGCCTGTAACGGCAAATACTATGAGAGCAGCCAGGAATGCTGAAACCAGCTGTCCCGGACGAAAAGCAGATAGGGTACGCAATACCTTTTCCCCGTCTTTGATCCCCTGAACAAGGGGTATGCTTGAAACCATGCAGCTGGTCGTAAGGTCCAGCCTGCCCGTAAAGACACAACCTAGACGCGGATAGTTACCAAAGGGTTTAAGGTTAAGCGTTCAATTGCATTTTTGATAAAGTTGTAACGAAGAGGCTCCTGCTCGCGCCCTTGAAACCATCATTAACATTCATTGTTGAAGCACTATTGCGACGCCAAAAGAGAACATTATATAAAGGGACGGAACAAACGTGAAAAACTGGGGTTCAAACTAGTGTTGGACCTCAAATTTACAGGGAAATTGCTTAGAATGAGCACAAGAGTGCCAGCTACGTTGCAAGAAGATGACGACCGCAAGAGCGGTGATGACGGCATGGGAACCGGCGTCGCGACGAAAACAAAGCCAAAGACAAAAAAACCCAGCCTGTATCGCGTCCTTTTGTTGAATGATGACTTTACACCCATGGAATTTGTTGTTCATGTACTTGAACGGTTTTTCTCAAAGAACCATGAGCAGGCCGAACAAATCATGATGCATGTACACCGCAATGGTGTGGGCGAATGTGGTGTTTTCACATTTGAAGTGGCGGAGACCAAAGTGACCCAGGTCATGGACTTTGCCCAAAAGCATCAACACCCGCTGCAATGCGTTATGGAAAAGAAATAGATCGGAGCAAATTTGCCCTCTTTTACAGACAGTCTTGAAAAAGCACTACATAAAGCACTGACCTACGCTAATGAGCGTCATCAGGAATACGCCACGTTGGAACACCTGTTGCTTGCGCTCATCGATGATGAGGACGCTGCTGCGGTTATGAACGCGTGCAATGTCAATTTGACCATGCTGCGCGAAAACCTGACAGACTATATCGATACTGAGCTTGCCAATCTGGTCACCGGGTATGATGAAGATTCTAAACCTACGGCCGGATTCCAGCGCGTCATTCAGCGCGCAGTCATTCATGTGCAGTCTTCGGGCCGTGAAGAAGTTACCGGAGCCAATGTGCTTGTGGCGATCTTTGCCGAACGCGAAAGCCATGCGGCCTACTTCCTGCAAGAGCAAGACATGACCCGTTATGACGCGGTCAACTACATCTCGCACGGCATAGCGAAACGCGCCGGTGCCTCAGAGGTGCGCCCGGTTCGTGGCATGGATGAAGACCAGCAAGGCATGGAAGACGAAAACGCCCCTAAGAAGGGTGAAGCGCTTGCAACCTATTGCATCAATTTGAATGCGAAAGCCGTTGACGGGCGCATTGATCCGTTGATTGGCCGCGCAGAAGAAGTCAATCGCACAATCCAGATTCTATGCCGCCGCTCCAAGAATAACCCTCTTTATGTGGGCGATCCCGGTGTGGGTAAAACTGCGATTGCCGAAGGTCTTGCCAAGCGCATCGTAGATAAGGATGTGCCGGAAGTTCTGCTTGAGAGCACGATTTATTCCCTCGACATGGGCACGCTTCTCGCGGGCACACGCTATAGAGGTGATTTCGAAGAGCGGCTGAAACAGGTCGTGAAGGAAATCGAAGAGACCGACGGCGCGATCATGTTCATCGATGAGATCCACACGGTCATTGGTGCGGGGGCTACTTCAGGTGGTGCGATGGATGCATCCAATCTGCTGAAACCCGCCCTCTCCTCCGGCACGATCCGCTGTATCGGCTCAACCACCTATAAAGAGTACCGCCAGTTCTTTGAAAAAGATCGCGCGCTCGTGCGCCGTTTCCAGAAGATCGACATCAAGGAACCATC
>CALLHT010000034.1 GCA_938009335.1 uncultured Rhizobiaceae group bacterium | reverse complement strand
GAAATTCTGCGGTGACGTTTTTCAGGTTGTTGCCAGTGGCACCTTTGACTTTGACCAGCTTACCCTTTTT
Organism: uncultured Rhizobiaceae group bacterium; assembly: GCA_938009335.1. Classification (GTDB taxonomy): domain Bacteria; phylum Pseudomonadota; class Alphaproteobacteria; order Rhizobiales; family Rhizobiaceae; genus JAALLB01. Next base: position 3,814 of record CALLHT010000034.1, on the reverse strand, counting down.
ACCCTTGCGGCGTTTCTCCGGCAGTGGAATGGCCAATTCGCCCGTGAGATATTGTCCGGTGATTGATTTCGGATTAGCCATGACCTCCGAGGGCGTACCGGAAGCAACGACTTCGCCGCCATGAATGCCGGCATGTGGGCCAATGTCTACAAGGTGATCAGCGGAGAGGATAGCGTCCTCATCATGCTCCACCACCAGCACCGTATTGCCGAGATCGCGCAAATGGCGGAGCGTATCGAGCAGCCGCGCATTATCGCGCTGATGCAGGCCGATGGATGGCTCATCCAACACGTAAAGAACGCCGGTTAGGCCGGAGCCGATCTGAGAAGCAAGGCGAATACGCTGGCTTTCACCGCCAGAAAGCGTGCCGGAATTCCGTGACATGGAGAGGTAATCCAGCCCCACATCATTGAGGAATTTCAACCGCTCGCGAATTTCTTTCAAAATGCGTCCTGCAATCTCGTTTTGCTTATCGTCCATGGTTGCGGGCAGGGCATCGAACCATTTAGCGGCATCACGGATGGAAAAGGTGGTGACATCTGAAATATGCTTGCCATCCAGCTTTACGCATAGTGCTTCCGGTTTCAGACGATTGCCCTGACACGCGTCACACGGCGATGAAGACATGAACTTCTCAATCTCTTCACGCATCCAGGAAGAGTCCGTCTCGCGCCAGCGGCGTTCAAGATTGGGGATGACGCCTTCGAAATTCTTCTTCGTTTTGTAGGTGCGCAAGCCGTCATCATAGGTGAAATCGATCTCGATTTTGCCCGTGCCATGTAACACGGCATCCTTGGCTTCTTTTGAGAGGTCTTTCCAGGCATCGGTCAGCTTGAAGCCATAATGCTTGCCGAGTGCTTGCAGCGTCTGCGCATAGTAAGGCGAGGGGGTCGACGATTTTGACCACGGCACAATCGCGCCACCCTTAAGTGTCAGAGTATCATCTGGCACCACCATATCCGGGTCCATGCCTTTTTGCGTGCCAAGCCCATCGCAGGTGGGGCAGGCGCCAAACGGATTGTTGAACGAGAAAAGCCGTGGCTCGATTTCAGAAATGGTGAAGCCCGAAACCGGGCAGGCGAATTTCTCGGAGAACACCATGCTTTCATGGGTTGCGTTGAGCGACTTGTTCTTGGAGCCACCCGCAGCGGTTTCTTCTTTCGGCAAAGGTTTGTCGGCAAGTTCAGCAATCGCCAGACCGTCTGAAATTTTCAGAGCCGTTTCGAGAGAGTCTGCAAGCCGCGTTGCGATATCATCACGCACGGCAAGTCTGTCTACCACCACATCAATGTCGTGCTTGTATTTCTTATCGAGGGCAGGGACCTCTGAAATCTCGTAGAACTGCCCGTCCACCTTCAAGCGCTGGAAACCCTGTTTCGTAAGTTCGGCCATTTCCTTGCGATATTCGCCCTTACGCCCCTGAACAAGCGGAGCGAGGATATAAAGCCTCTGACCTTCTTCAAGCGTCATAACGCGATCCACCATCTGGCTCACGGTTTGGCTTTCAATTGGAAGACCCGTTGCAGGCGAATATGGAATGCCGACCCGTGCAAACAGCAGGCGCATATAGTCATAGATTTCCGTGACGGTGCCAACGGTAGAACGCGGATTCTTAGAGGTGGTTTTCTGCTCGATGGAAATCGCAGGCGAAAGCCCGTCAATCTGGTCAACGTCGGGCTTTTGCATCATCTCCAGGAATTGCCGCGCATAGGCTGACAGGCTTTCCACATAGCGGCGCTGGCCTTCCGCATAGATGGTGTCAAAAGCAAGCGAAGACTTACCGGACCCCGACAGACCAGTGATGACCGTCAGCTTGTCGCGTGGCAAATCGATGTCCACGTTTTTCAGATTATGTTCGCGCGCGCCGCGTACAGAGATTTGCTTGTGTTCAGGCATAATTTCGCATTCTTGTATGACAAGGCACTAATCTAGTTTCTGTGCGCAGGATTGGAAGTGTGACTTTACAGTTTTCAGTGCATATGATTCGATAAGAGTATAGAACATAAGCGGAACATATGTTGCAAATAGCAGAATATCTGTTATGGTATTCAAACTGTGGGAGAACGATATGACCGACACTGAACGAGAAAACCTTCATAAACAGTTTGATGCGGAGATCAGCAATCTTCTGGCTCAAACGTCTAAGTTGAATGCGGAAACCGACAAGATACGGTTAGAGAAGGCATTTTATCCAATGGTCGTCGGTTCTGGTGCGACATTGGCAATTGTTGCGATTGCAAAACTGTTTCTTTGAGTGGGTGGTTTGCTTTTGCTGGGGATTGGTTTCGTGTCTTCTCGACGGGGGCGTCACTTTGCTTCACAAAAGATGAAAGATTTAGGCGTCGTGTTCGGCAGAACAGCGCAAGCGGGAGTTTAAACGATGGCAGGTAGTGTCAATAAAGTCATTCTGGTGGGCAACTTGGGGGCAGACCCTGAAATCCGCCGTACGCAGGACGGTCGTCCGATTGCGAATTTAAGCATTGCCACGTCAGAAAGCTGGCGTGACAAAAACACCGGTGAGCGCCGTGAAAAGACAGAATGGCACCGCGTAGTTGTGTTCAACGAGGGGCTTTGTAAAGTTATCGAGAACTACGTCAAAAAGGGCTCCAAGGTTTATCTTGAAGGCCAGTTGCAAACACGCAAATGGCAAGACCAGAATGGTCAGGACCGGTATTCAACGGAAGTCGTGCTGCAGGGCTTTAATGGCAATCTGACCATGCTGGATGGCCGAGGTGACAATCAGGGTGGCGGTGCCAGTTCTGGAGGCGGATATTCTTCCGGCGGCGGCTTTGATCAATCCTCACAATCAGGTGGTGGCAATCAGGGCGGTGGCTTTGGCGGCGGTCCGTCAAGCGGGGACATTGACGACGAAATTCCATTTTGATTGAATGGAACCAGATGCGGTCATGAGAATTCAGGAAAGATAAGTCATGGCCAAGACCGGGAAAAAAGCAGAAGCCAAAAAACTGGCGAAACAGCAAAAGCGGGCGTTACGTGCAGAAGCCGACAAGGCCCGCTTTCAGAGTAGCGATCGTAAATCCATCAGTGCAATTGTTGGTAACCGTGAGGCGCAAGCTGTACTGCCGCATGTGGACGAAACACATGCAGACTTGGCGAAGCATGATCCGCACACCCAACCGCATTCCGCGAGTCAAGACAATCAGACTGTGGTTAAGCAGAGCCTGGCACTGAACGCATCGGTCATTCTGGCCATGGCAGCCGGTGTATTTATTCTGATGATGATCATGGTGATACAACAAATTCCGGGCGCCGAAACCGCAGCACGCGCATTTGGCGGCGATCTTTTCGGCGCAGAGCTATCTCCAATTTCAGATATTGGTAGAGTGTTCCTCTTTTTGGATATCTTATTCCCGATGTTTTTGGGCGCTGGTTTTGGGATGTTGGTAGCCAGCAGGCAGACGCGGGGCAATCGACCGCTCGTTAGGATAACGCTTAGCGTTGCAGTAATTGCCGTGTTAGCCGATTTATCGGAAAATGCATTGGTATTCTCGGCAATGAATACGAAGGCAGTCCCGGCTTTCCAGATAATTTTTACAGTCGTCAAATATGCCGGGTTTGCTTTGGCAGGCGTATTAGCCTCCGCCATACTTCCTGTCCGCGGTTTGTGGGGTTGGATTGTACACATCTTGCTGCGCTTCGTCTTTCCAGTTGTCGCTGCGTTGGCAATCTCGAAAATCGGCGCAGCCGAGTTTTTCGGCTATGACCAGAAAATTGTGTCTGCGGGTATCGCGGGATGTTTTCTGACGACCATTCTTGCCTTGGCCATCTATGCGGCAATCATGAGCGATGAGAG
>CALLHT010000033.1 GCA_938009335.1 uncultured Rhizobiaceae group bacterium | reverse complement strand
CATGGATGTGAAGGCCTCCATGCGCGATGATGGGGCGCCATATGCGGATTGCGCAGCGCGGGCAGCCGCAATCGTTAAGTCTGGCGAATTGCCGGATGAAGCAACGGTTGATTCAATCAATCTTGTGCCGGATGACTATCGCGGGCTTGATCGCTTTGCAGCGCGGGAAAAGATCATTGCTGAGATCAGCGCTGAAGGTCTCGCGGTGATGACGGCCGTCACCAAAAAAGACGATGAAGGCAATGAATTCGAAGAAACCATCCCGTTTGTAGAAAACAAAAAGATCATGCAGCCGTTTGGGGATCGCTCCAAGGTCGTGATCGAACCGATGCTGACAGACCAATGGTTCTGTGATGCCGAAACGCTTGCCAAGCCAGCGCTTGAATCCGTTCGCAATGGCAAAACTGAATTCGTTCCTAAGACATGGGAAAACACCTATTTCCATTGGATGGAGAACATCGAGCCGTGGTGTATCTCGCGCCAACTTTGGTGGGGGCATCAAATTCCGGTTTGGTATGGGCCTTCAGTCTCCGAAAACAAACAAGCTTACGCTTTAGATAATAGTACCAATTCATTCGTGAAAGCTTTCTGTGCGCAAACTGAGGAAGAAGCTTTAATCCTCGCGAATGAATATTATGGGCCGGAAGCGGAAGTCTATATTTCAAAGACAGACGAATTACGTCATGCGAAACAAGCCTCTGGCGTCGAAAGCTCCCCAACTGATCCGGCTTTACAAATGAAAATGCATGAGGTGGGTAAGAAACGTCGCTACGCAATTCATCGCGATCCAGACGTTCTCGACACATGGTTCTCATCCGCGCTCTGGCCGTTTTCTACCCTTGGCTGGCCGGATGAAACGCCGGAGCTTGATCGATACTATCAGACCGATGTGCTGGTCACGGGCTTTGACATCATCTTCTTCTGGGTTGCCCGCATGATGATGATGGGCCTGCATCTGATGGAAGATGACGAGGGCAATCCGCTTGAGCCGTTCCATACGGTCTATATCCATGCGCTGGTTCGCGATGAGGACGGCAAGAAAATGTCGAAATCAATCGGCAATGTGATCGATCCCCTAGACCTAATTCAGGGCATTGATGCCGATGGTTTGGTCAAAAAGCGCACCTATGGTTTGAACCGACCACAAGACGCGCCTCAGATTGAGAAACTGACCCGCAAACGCTATCCCGATGGCTTTGAAGCTTATGGCGCAGATGCGTTGCGTTTCACACTGGCTATCATGGCAGCACAGGGTAGGGACGTGAAGCTCTCCGTTGACCGCGTTGCCGGTTACCGCAATTTCGGCACCAAGCTTTGGAATGCCACCCGCTTTGCCGAGATGAATGGCGTAAGCCACGATCCATCGTTTGATCCCGCATCCGCGAAACTCACCATCAACCGCTGGATCCTGACCGAACTTTCAGCTTGCGTGGAGGAAGTAACTTCAAACATCGAGAAATACCGTTTCAATGATGCGGCAGGCGCGCTTTATAAGTTTGTCTGGAACACGTTCTGCGATTGGTATCTCGAACTGTTGAAGCCAACCTTCAACGGTGACGACGAAGCGGCGAAGAAAGAAGCTCAATCTTGCGCAGGGCATGTGTTGAGCGAGATTTACGCGCTGCTGCATCCGTTCATGCCCTTCATGACCGAACATCTATGGGAGATGACGGGCAAGCGCGAAAACCTGCTTTGTCATTCGGCTTGGCCAACCGCTGGTAAGCGGGATCAGGGCGCCGCGGACGAAATCAACTGGCTGGTTGATCTCGTCGGTCAAATCCGCTCGGTTCGCGCCGAGATGAACATCAAGCCTTCGGCACATCTAAAGCTTGTGATTGCAGAAGCAGGTGCGGGGACGAGTGCTCGTGTAGAAACTCACCGTGGTGCTCTCTCAACATTAGCGCGTCTAGATGATATTTCATTTGCCGAAAGTGCTCCAAACAATTCCGCACAAATTGTGGTGGGTGAGGCGACCTACTGCCTGCCACTTGACGGTGTGATCGATTTTGCCGAAGAGCGTGCGCGTTTGGAAAAAGAGCTCAAAAAGCTTGATGGTGAGATCAAACGGCTGGACGGTAAGCTGGGTAATGCCAAGTTTGTGGCGAATGCTCCAGAAGAGGTGGTCGCCGAAGAACGCGAGAAACTGGCGGACTACAAATCTCAGCGTGAAAAAGTTGCAAGCGCATTTGAGCGTGTATCGGGATAAAGATTCGCAAAACAAGCTGAAAAAACGCCGAAAAAACTATTGTTACACACAGGTCGCAATCTTTTGTGTGACAAAAACGCAACAAATTACGTTTACGTATACGTAACATGCATTTTTTCCGCAGGAACGCGAAAATGTGATTTGCAGCTTCTGAATGTGATGAATTAAGGCTGTTTAACGACAGATTTGTGACAATATCTTGGAGGATATCATGGGGCGTAAACAAAAATTGAGTGCATTCGCTTCTGCGTTGCTGACGGGAACAGTACTAAGCACAGGAGCTTTGGCGGGCGGATTTGATCGTGGCGGGGTCAATGTAGACGGACTTTTTGATGAGAGCCGTTTTGCTTTAGATGCTCAAGTCTCTTATGTTTCACCAAGACGGACAGTTTTAAACGTGCAGCGTTCAAATAACATCGCTGCGCCTGCAGTTCAGGCGGGTGTATTGATTGCTGCAACTGGTGCTGCAGACCTTGCTGGTGCATAAGCGATTTTGGCCGGGCTTGCTGCAGCAGCATCTGGTGGTGACTTGATTGCAGCTGCTCAGCTAGCAGCCATTCAGCAAGCAGTTGCCGACAATACACCAGCAGGCGCAACCTCTGCACGTATCGAACAAGACAGTAGCTTTGCTGTTCCACGTTTCAGTGCCAAGCTGAATGTTGGTCAGGGTCTTGATTGTCTCGCAACCTATTCAGAGCCTTATGGTGCGGACAACGCAAACGGTACAGGCAACGCGCTGTCAGCGAGTTCTGTTGAGTTCTCAATTGATACGCAGGATTATGGATTAACCTGTGGCTACGAATTTGGCGCAGGCTCAACATCTGTTGGCGATAGCTTTGTGACAATCGTGGGTGGTGTGTCTTACCAAGAATTTGACGGTTTCCTTTCCCGTCAGAGTTTCCTCGACTTTGCCAATGC
>CALLHT010000032.1 GCA_938009335.1 uncultured Rhizobiaceae group bacterium | reverse complement strand
TGCTGCAATCAGAGTCAGGCTGGCAATTAGACTCCGAGTGGTTAGAAAGCGGCCATCCCCGCCCTTTAAGAGTCAGCAATTCAAGAATTACAAACCCGAGATGGCCCGCTAGCAACGCCCCTCAGCGTTGTAAGCAAATCTGTCTGGCGCCTTATGGGGAAGCATAATAAATAAGTAAAACGTTTATTATGCATACATAATATTCGTTTTTAGAATTTAATAATGAAATAATCCGCAACCTGAATGCTAAGGCAAGCATACGTTCAATTTTCAGTGGAACGGAAATCTGGATCAGGGACACACGCGATCTCTGTCTTCTAAGAAGGATTGTAAAGGCACAAATTTTAAGAAAAAAAAAGAGGCAGGCTCCAAGGGAACACTGCCTCTAGAAGATGGGCAACGAAAATGGGGGTATCGTTGCCTTTATGCGACAAGACCTAGGCTGGCAAATGGCCTTGTCGAAACTTTGCTGTGATAGAGCCCTTTAACATCTTGTAACCTTTGGACCTTTGACGGTCTGCTTGGGCTGCACATCACACCTTGGTATGTTGAAACCACAATGGCATATAAATTTATATTTCGAAAACGTTTTTAAAAGATACATAATATCATTTATACTAATATAATAACAAACAGACATAACCGTAAACGGAAGCGTTTACGCACCGAAAACTTGGGCACTTATGACAATGGTGAAAAAGAAAAGAGGCAGGCTTCTGGGGGAAGCACTGCCTCTAGAAGATCGACAGCGAAAATGGGGGTATCGCTGCCTTTTGCAACGAGGTCTAGGCTGGCAAAAACAACCTCGTTGTAACCCTTGAATGCCACACACGCGTTTCCCCTTGTAACCGTTAAACCTGAGAATGAACCAGATTGGGAAACATCAGCACCAACTTGTTGGAGCTGTTATGTCACAACACCGAAACATCGTAAAACGAAATATAAGAATGCTTTAAATCGATTTTTTCGATATAATAAAAGCTTATTCCCCGAACAGACCAATAAGTTGCTGTCGTGCCCCATCAGAAAACCTCGATTTAGGAATGGCCAGAGAAAGGTGCCGCACAAGTTCATCGGTTTTCATCGGGACAATCCCGCACGTTGCCGACGCATACCGCCTGATGTCCGGCTCCGAAAGCAGCGTGAAGCCCAGTCCTTCATTAACGCAGGCAATAATAGCTTCCACACTTTCAAGAACGATGTCTTGCTTATTTCCGGTAGTTGAAGAGCCAGACATGTGCTGCTGGATCAACTTCCCAATTCCAGACCCGGGATTAAACTGCAGAAATGGCAACTTACTCCGCAACGCCTCAACCGGTTGATCAGCAAATTTCTTTGGAACTGCAAACATCAACCGCTCTCGGCGCAGCAAATGATATTCCAGATCAGACCGCTCACGCTCTGATTCAGTAACAACAGCTGCATCTAATATTCCCGATTGCACCCGAGCTTCCAACACCTCTGAGAGAGCGGTTTCGAGTTCGAAAGACGCATGCAACGCATTCTCCTGCGCATTCTTTAGAAAATCAGGAAGCAATCGAACACTTGCCGTTGCCACAAACCCTATTCTGAAGTTCCCGGCCAACTCATTTTCCTGACCAGACAAAGCCAAAAGTTCTTTCTCAGCGCCAAGTATCAATTTCGCTTTTTCACAAACCGCTTTGCCCACAGGAGTAAGTTTAGGAGGGCGATGAGACCGATCAAAAATCTCGACCGACAGCTGCTCCTCAATTGCCTTGATCTGCATCGACACGGTGGAGATCGTTGTATTCATTTCCTCGGCTACTTTTGCAAAAGAGCCAAGGATCGAAACCCGAACCAGAGTATGAAGTGCACGCGTTTGCATATTCAAAATTCCTGAACTTAGTATTCACTTTTATTAGATTGTTTCGAATTTAACAATCCTGCATCATGATTGCAGGAGTTTTACATGATCGCCATCAGACCAAATCTGTACAAAGAGCTTGCTCAGGAACTCGCGCCCACATTTGCGGCTCGTGCTGATGAATGGGACAAGACTCGCACCTATTGCTGGGACAACATTCCACACTTGGTCGATGCCGGACTAATGGGCATGACGCTGCCGCGCGAACATGGCGGGCTGGCCGCCTCGTTTCACGACTGCGTTCTAGTTATCGAAGAAATCGCAAAAGCCTGCACACTCACCGCTCGCATTGTTGTAGAAGCAAACATGGGCGGCATCAGTGCTGTGATGGCCTATGGCTCAAAATTCCAAAAAGACTTTTGTGCCCCAATTGTTTTGGCAGGCGATAAACCTGCGATTTGCATCACTGAGCCCGAGGCAGGAAGTGCTGCAACAGAAATGCAAACCACCGCGCGCAAATGCGGCGACAAATATATTCTGAACGGCACCAAGCACTGGATTACCGGCGGCGGCGTCTCCAAGCTCCATTTGGTGTTTGCGCGTGTGATTGATGAACAAAACAACGATCTTGGGATTGGCGGCTTCATTCTTCACCGCGACCCTTCAAAAGGCATAAACCCGCGAGGGTTTGAAATTCGCCGCCGCGAACACACCATGGGCCTATGCGGCATGCCAGAAGCAGAATTGCATTTTGACAATGTCGAGATTGACGAGGCTTTCGCATTAAAGCCCAAATCTGGTTATCACAAAGGCTTTGCTGAACTCATGACCGCGTATAACTCACAGCGTGTGGGCGCGGGAACCGTTGCTATGGGCATTGCGGCTGGCGCGCTTAATCGCGCAAAAGACTACTTGAAGAAACGCGAACAGTTCGGGCGCCCATTGGCTGAATTCCAGGGCCTTCAATGGATGATTGCCGATATGGACACCAGCGTTCACGCGTCCCGTCTTATGCTTCATGAAGCAGCAAAGTCTGCAGACACAAGCCCAACCGGGTTTCCAGACATGAACCTTGCCGCAAGAGCTAAACTTTTTGCTTCTGAGGCAGCAATTAAAACCGTGAGTGACGCGCTCCAGATGTTTGGGGCGCGAGGTTATGGCGATCAAGAACCCCTAGAACGCATGTACCGCGATGTTCGCATGTTCACCATCGGCGGTGGAACAGCTCAAGTTCTGAGAAATCAGATTGCAGGTCAGGCTCTAGGCATGAAAACCCCACAAACACGCGATGGTTATGTAGACCTGCCTCATTCAGCCCCTTTCCGTGTGGTGGGTGAATAACAAAACTTCAGATCAGGTTTTCGCCAACGGATGATGTTCTTCAACCAGTTGCTTCAAACGCTCGTCCAAGACATGCGTATAAATCTGTGTCGTGGAAATATCCGAATGCCCAAGCAATTGCTGCACAGCGCGCAAGTCCGCACCGTTTTGTAACAGGTGACTTGCAAATGCATGACGCAGCACATGCGGTGAAACCTTGGCTGCATCCAGCCCGGCTCGGATAGCAAGATCTTTTAAATCGCGCCCAAAGGCCTGACGTGCAAAATGACCTTCTTTTGAGCTTGCAGGAAACAGGAAAGAAGAATCCACATGCTTTCCTGATGCCTTTTGTGTTTCCGCATAGGCCTGCATTGCGTATTTACACCGCTCCGACAAAGGCACAATCCGCTCTTTGTTGCCCTTACCAACAATCGTGAGAAACCGCCCTGTTGCGTTTGCACTTGTTGCAGGCAAGCTAACCAACTCGCTTACCCGCATGCCGGTCGCATATAATAGCTCAAGCAAACAATAGAGCCGCGATGACCGCAACTTTTGGGCAGCAGTCGCCTTTGGCAGGCGCATCTCTTGTTCTGCAAGGCTCAGCAAAATATCCACTTCTTCGATGCTCATAACTTTTGGCAGCGGGCGGCCGGTCTTGGGACTGTCAATCGTCGATGTTGGATCGTCAGTTCGCACGCCTTCGGCAAACAAGAATTTATGGAATTGCCGGATCGCAGATAAATGCCTGGCTTGCGTAGATGCAGACATGCCTTCAGCCATCAAACCGGAGAGATGTTTCTGGATCACAGGCGTCAAGCAGCTTGAGGGCTGTTCACCTTGGTCCTGCAAAGACAGAAGATAGCCGGATAAATCCCGCTCATAAGATTCAAGCGTGTTCTTAGCCGAGCCACGCTCTGCACTCATCATTTCCAGAAATGCTTCAACAAGATGCGCTTCGTTCACGCCATCACCTGCTTCGGTGCTATTGTGGATTGAGTTTTTTGGCCGGAATTTTCACCGTCATTTCCCGCGGCGTTGGCTCTACAAATATAGTCAACGCAAACATGCCGCCGTAAACGATCCCGGCAAGGATACCCAATACAAACAGAAAACGAATTAAACTAGGCATTCAGCTTGACCCCTCAGTCTCGGCTTCTTCTTTATGAAAAATACAAAGCTGATTGGCAACCGATTTCGTTGTAGCACAAGGATACAAAATCAAAATACTCTTGACGCAACAAGGTGAATGGTATCGAAAGACCTAAACGGGAACACCTTAGGGTCCAGACTCAATGAGGAGTTTATTTTGGTTGGAAGAAATTTGCTCTGTGACAAGGAGAAAACCGCAAGAAACCTTCCGGTTTTCGAGGATTTTCGACGCAAGTCACGGTGCAAAGAGCTCCAACCGTGCAACGACACTGAAAATTTGTCCAACTGCTGCGTCAAGACCCTTGACCGTAGCCAAGCAATGCCCTGCGGTCCATTCCTTGCATTTAAACAAATTTTCTTGTGCCAAAACAATCTCCTCATTGAGTATGGACCCTAGTATCATGCCAGCAAGACGCAGATCAAAAACAGCCAGAATACTGGAGCGACTGGGCGCAAGAAGCATCGTCCTTGTCGGCATGATGGGCTGTGGAAAATCTGCTATTGGCAAAATGCTGGCCCGCAAACTCCACATTGAATTCAAAGATGCGGATGAAGAGATCGAACTCGCGGCTGGTCGCAGTGTTGCGGATATTTTCAAGGAGTATGGAGAGCCTGAATTTCGTCGTCTTGAGGAGCGCGTTATTTCGCGGCTTATCACCGAAGGTCCCATGGTGCTTGCACTGGGAGGCGGCGCTTTCCTTAACGATGAAACCCGCAGGAATATTCTGGATAACGGCTTATCCGTCTGGCTCAACGTTGATTTTGATACACTGTATGAGCGCGTCATGCGCAAGCCGGGAAAACGTCCTTTGCTCACAAAAGGAAATCCGCGTGAAATCCTGATCGATCTTATGGCTAAACGAGAGCCGATCTATGCGCTTTCAAACCTGCATGTACAATCTGTACCAGGCACAAAATCTGAAATGCGAAATCATCTGCTTAACAGGCTTGATGAACACCTGTCAGAAGAAGCCAAGGAAGCTGCGCAATGACATCTGATAACGCCACTCGGGTTCCCGTTGAGTTGGGAGAGCGCTCGTATGACATTGAGATAGGTTCGAACGTTTTGTCCGGCATTGCAGAAGCAATCGAAAATGCGTCTCCTGGTGCACGTTGCGTGATCGTTACCGATACCAACGTCAATGCCGCACATGGGGAGACGTTACGCGGTCATCTCGATGAAGCCGATATTCAACACGCTACGATTGAAGTTGCTGCCGGTGAAAAGTCAAAAAGCTGGCCTGTGTTGCAAGAGGTAACCGACAAAATTCTGGAACTGAGGTTAGAGCGTTCAGACTTGGTGCTGGCTTTTGGTGGAGGCGTTGTGGGGGATCTGGCAGGCTTTGCCGCATCCATTGCTCGCAGAGGCATGAAGTTCATTCAAATCCCGACTTCTTTACTGGCGCAGGTCGATTCATCCGTTGGAGGCAAAACCGGCATCAATTCACAACACGGTAAAAACCTCGTTGGTGCATTCTATCAACCCTCAAAAGTTCTGATTGATCTCGACGTTCTGAAGACACTTTCCGAACGCGAGTTTCGTGCAGGCTATGCCGAAGTCGCAAAATACGGATTAATCAAATACCCGGACTTCTTCGCATTTCTTGAGCAAAACTATAAAGACGTGTTCAGTCATGGCCCATCGCTCACGAAAGCAATCGCGCAATCCTGCGAAGCTAAGGCGGAAATCGTTGCCGCTGACGAAACCGAAAAAGGCCAGCGCGCATTACTAAATCTCGGCCACACATTCGGGCATGCGCTGGAAGGTTATACCGCCTATGATGGAGCCCGCTTGGTACATGGCGAAGGCGTTGCCATCGGCATGATGTTGGCACACCAATTCTCGAACCGATTGAACCAATGTGCCGCGGATGATGTCTCACGTGTAGAAGCTCATCTAAAAGCCGTGGGCCTACCGACCCGCATACAGGATATCCCGGGCGATTTACCATCGGTTGAAACACTCATGAGTTTCATCGCACAGGACAAAAAGGTGAAACGCGGCGCCCTCACCTTTATTCTTACAAAAGGCGTTGGAAAGTCCTATATTGCCGACGACGTACCCCCATCTGAAGTATCAGCGTTTCTAACGGATCAGCTAAACTCATGACCACCGCCATCTGGCTTCTAATTTTCGCAATCTTTCTTCTCATTCTTTGTTCGGCCTTTTTTTCAGGGTCAGAGACAGCACTCACCGCCGCCTCTCGTGCACGGATGCATTCTCTTGAAAAAAACGGCGATAAACGCGCAGGCTATGTGACCCGCTTACTGGAACGGCAAGACCAGCTGATCGGCACGCTGCTGATCGGCAACAACATCGTCAACATTCTGGCGTCCGCATTGGCGACAAGCTTTTTCATCACCGTTTTCGGCCCTTCGGGTGTTGCGATTGCTACCATCGTCATGACCATCCTTGTTGTGATTTTTGCCGAGGTCATGCCGAAGTCAATTGCCCTTGCGCATTCTGACAAATTTGCGATCACCGTCTCACCGATCATTCGCATCATCGTTTTAGTGCTTTCGCCCTTTGCCCGCGCAGTGGGCTGGATTGTTCGCATGTTCCTCGGGTTGGTCGGCTTCAAAATCGAGAGCGAAAGCCTTCTTACAGCTCATGAAGAGCTACGCGGTGCCGTGGAAGTGCTGCATAAAGACGGCTCCATGGTGAAAGACGATAAAGACCGTCTTGGTGGCATTCTGGACCTGCACGAGCTCGAACTGTCTGACGTAATGATCCACCGCACAAACATGGAAACAATCAATCTCGATGATGACCGTGAGCAGATCGTCAAACAGATTTTGGATAGTCCTTACACCCGCATCCCGCTTTGGCAGGGTGAGAATGACAACATCATCGGCGTGGTCCATTCAAAAGACGTGTTGCGTTCCATTGCAAAACACGGTGACGCCTCAAAAATCGATTTCAAGAAGATCGCCACCAAACCCTGGTTCGTGCCGGAAACCACAACCCTTCAAGATCAGCTCAACGCTTTCTTACGCAAGAACGCGCACCTTGCGCTTGTGGTCGATGAATATGGCGAAGTGGAAGGCATGGTTACGCTGGAAGATATTCTGGAAGAAATCGTTGGCGACATTGCCGACGAACACGATACGGAAGTTTCCGGTGTAGCCGCACAAGCAGATGGCTCTTGGATCGTGGATGGCTCAGTACCCATCCGTGATTTGAACCGCGCACTTGATTGGGACTTGCCGGACGAAGAAGCAACTACCATTGCGGGGCTGGTCATTCATGCAGCCCAAATGATCCCGGAAGAAAAACAAACCTTCACTTTTTACGGCAAACGCTTCGTCATTTTAAAGCGCGAGAAAAACCGCATTACGAGTCTACGCATCAGAGGATTATAATATGTCGCTAACGGCCAACTGGAATTATCCGACGCCCATTCGGTTTGGCAATGGCCGCATCTCCGAAATCGCAGAAGCCTGTTCTGCCGCAGGCATATCCAAGCCCTTGCTGGTCACTGATAAAGGCCTCGCATCCATGGGAATCACAGGGCGAACCCTTGCGCTCATGAATGATGCAGACCTTGGAAGCGCCATGTTCAGTGAGGTCGATCCAAACCCGACAGACAA
>CALLHT010000031.1 GCA_938009335.1 uncultured Rhizobiaceae group bacterium | reverse complement strand
CACCAGACCTTGACCACTCAACCCCAAAACACCCAATAGCCGCCTAGCGCTACGAGTGCCCAAATGCCAATGTGCCCCCAGCGGTTGTTGCGGGCTTCCGCTTTACCGATTGCGTCTGTGGTTTCAGGATCAAGCTTCATGCCGTTCTTGATCATGGTTTCCATGTCAGTTGAAAGGGCTTCGGCTTTCTCTGCCATTTCGGGCAGCATATGAACTAGACGGCGTGCGGCATCCAGGCCTTCCTTGGCATCTTCGAGCATGCCGGCTGGACCAAGGTTTCGCGCAATCCAAGTGCCAACTACCGGCTCCGCCGTCTTCCACATGTTGAAGGCGGGATCGAGTGTTCGGGCGACGCCTTCAACGACAACCATGGTTTTCTGGAGCATAATGAGTTCGGGCCGTGTCTCCATATCGAATAGATCTGTCACTTCAAATAGAAGCGTCAGAAGCTTTGCCATCGATATGGTTTCAGCGGATTGCCCGTGAATAGGTTCGCCAATTGCGCGGATGGCTTGCGCGAAACTGTGCACATCGTGATGGGCTGGCACATAGCCCGCATCAAAGTGCACTTGGGCCACTTTGAGGTAATCGCGGGTGATAAACCCATAAAGAATTTCGGCAAGAAATCGGCGTTCTTTTTTGCCTAATCTTCCCGCGATACCCATATCGACCGCGACAATGTCGCCGTCCGGTGCCACAAACAGATTGCCGGGATGCATGTCTGCATGGAAGAAACCATCCCGCACCGAATGGCGAAGGAAGGACTGGATCAGCGTAACCGAAAGGGCTTCGAGATCATGTCCGGCTTTGCGGATTTCTTCAGCTTCTGAGAGCTTGATTCCATCAATCCAGTCCATCGTGATGCAATCGCGACCGGTAAGTTCCCAATTGACCGTTGGCACGCGGAAGCCTGGATCATCTTTAACGTTGTCGCCCATCTCAGAAAAAGCAGCAGCCTCAAGACGAAGGTCCATTTCTATGCGCGCAGACTGTGCGAGCGTATCAACCACCAGATTTGGCTTCAGGCGTGCGGCTTCCGGCACAAAGCGCTCCATCAATCCTGCAGCGGCATAAAACGTATCCAGATCGCGTTTGAAGCGGTTTCTGATCCCGGGCCGGATCACCTTCACAGCAACCGTTTCGCCAGTGTCTTTCAGGACAGCTTTGTGAACCTGCGCAACTGAGGCTGCAGCCAAAGGTTCGTTGAATTCGGAATAAAGGTCTTCAATTGGGCGACCGATTGACTCTTCTACACGCGTCTTCGCTTCATCCGTATCAAACGGTGCGATGCGGTCGTGTAAAAGTTCAAGGTCTTTTGCGATTGTTTTGCCAACGACATCCGGTCGCGTTGCCAGAAACTGCCCGAGCTTTACCCAGCTTGGGCCAAGCTTGTTAAGCGCAATGGAAAGGCGTTCAGATTGTTCGCGGTCCTTTGCCTGACGGCGCGCAAACCATCCGGCGACCCGGTGACCAAACCGTGCTGGCGCAGGCATTCCATCAGAAGGTAGTGCGGAAACAACGCCTTCGCGAACAAGCACCCAGCCAGCGTGAGCCAATGAAAGATAGGAACGAAACGATGCCATGCGTTAGAGTTTCCACCCGCTATGAAGTGCAACAATGCCGCCGGTGAAATTCTTCCAGCTTACTTTCTCAAAACCCTGACCTTTGATCGCATCCGCAAACTTTTCCTGGTTTGGGAATTTGGCAATGGATTCCACCAAATATTGATAAGAGTCGCGGTCACCCGTCACCGCTTGACCAATTCGTGGGATCGCATGCAGAGACCATTGCTCGTAGAATTTATCAAGCATCGGCACATCAACTTCGGAGAATTCCAAGCACAGAAATTTGCCACCATGCTTCAATACACGAAAGGCTTCGCCAATCGCTTTTTCCATCTTGGGCACATTTCGAATGCCAAAGGCAATCGTATACACATCGAACGTGTTATCTTCAAAGGGAAGCTCTTCAGCATTGCCTTCAACAAAAGTCAGCTTTTCTGAGAGCCCTCGTTTTGCAGCACGCTCTTCGCCAACTTCCAGCATGGAAGAATTGATGTCAAAAACGGTCGTATGTGTGTTGGGACCGCCGCGTTCCACAATGCGAAAGGCAATATCGCCGGTTCCGCCCGCCACATCCAAAGTCTTGAAGGCTCGCTCACTCTTTGGAGGTGCAACACCCGTTACCATTGCATCCTTCCAAATGCGATGCATGCCGGCGGACATAAAGTCGTTCATAACGTCATATCGGTTGGCAACAGAATGAAACACATCATTTACAAGCGGCTGCTTCTCGCCGGCCTCAACCTGAGAGAAACCGAATGAGGTTTCCATTTCCCCTGCCTTATTTGTGCGCGCCTGTGACATGTGATGCCGTCCTGGTTAATGTTGGCTTTGCTTTACATTATATATATGTGAAGCCAAAGCACATTTCATGTGCGTATTTGATGCAGGGTTAAAGCAATATGCCTGAACTTCCAGAGGTTGAAACCGTACGAAGAGGTCTTGCACCAGTTATGGAAGATGCCGTGATCGAAGCGGTTACTCAAAATCGCCCGGATTTGCGTTTTCCATTCCCGGACAAATTTGTCGAGCGTCTCAAAGGCGCGCGCGTGAAACATATGGGGCGGCGGGCGAAGTATCTGGTTGTAGAGTTGGATACTGGCGAAGCCTTGATCATGCATTTGGGGATGTCGGGTTCCTTCAGAATTGAGCTTGAAGAAGGCAATGAGCTTCCAGGCACCTACCATCACCCCAGATCTGAAGCAAAAGCGCATGATCATGTGGTTTTCGCAATGAAGGGCAAAACTGCTGAAGCACGTATTATATATAATGACCCGCGCCGGTTCGGATTTATGGACCTTGTCGCAACATCTGAACTGTCTTTATGCAGGCATTTTGAAAAGATGGGAATTGAGCCGACAGGCAATGAATTGAATGGTGAAACGATCTCGCGGCTTTTTGCCGGAAAATCTACTCCGTTGAAGGCGGCTCTGTTAGATCAACGCCTCATTGCGGGGCTCGGCAATATATATGTCTGTGAAGCCTTGTGGCGCTCCGGGCTTTCTCCCAAAAGAAAAGCATCAACCATTACTCGCAAAAGCGGCAAGGCTACTGAGCGGTCAGAACTTCTAGCGCTTCATATCAGAGATGTGATTGCGGAAGCGATTGAAGCTGGTGGGTCTTCTCTCAGAGATCATCGTCAAACCAATGGCGATTTGGGGTATTTTCAGCATCGTTTCAGTGCATATGATCGTGAAGGCGAAGCGTGCTCTAAAGTTGAATGCGATGGTGTGATTGAACGTATGGTTCAGTCCGGGCGCTCCACATTCTATTGCGCTAAATGCCAACGGTAGCGCAAGAACGATTATCCGTTGACGAAATCCCTGTTTCGATGTATGCGTTCATCCAAATTCAGGCGGTCTTGTTCTGCCTGTCTCTCTTTCCAGTCAGCTAGATTGAAAGATTTGCTTGAGACAGTAGCGGCCAACAGATTTTGCCAAACGAAACAAACAGACAGGAAGCCAAATGGCAAACACAGCATCAGCTAAGAAAGCAGTTCGCAAAATTGCTGCTCGTACAGAAGTAAACAAAGCACGTCGCTCTCGCATGCGCACATACATCCGCAAAGTTGAGGAAGCGATTGCAGGTGGTGACAAAGATGCGGCAGCAGCAGCTCTAAAGGCAGCGCAGCCAGAGATTATGCGGTCGGTCACAAAGGGTGTTTTGAAGAAAAACACAGCTGCACGTAAAGTTTCTCGACTGTCTGCAAGTGTCAAAAAAATTGGCGCATAATTATTAGACACATATGTGTTTGTTAAACCCGGCCTATTGGTCGGGTTTTTTGTTTTCGGCGATATTTCCTGAGAGTCAATAAGGCTCAGCAAAAAAAGCGGATACCAAAAAATTTCAGAAAAAAGATTTTAAAAACAATGAATTACATCAGGTGTTTTTGCGTCGATCCGAATTTCATAAGAATTCTGGCTGTCAATACTAAAAATGGTCGAAAGAATCTCGCAAGTCTCACTTTCAACAGTTTTTAGCTGCTTCCCTTAAAAATATGCTGATTTTCAAGGTAAATTCATATGAACTCATTTGAAGAAAAAATATTTCCCACGGGCGATTCGAGGCCGTTTAGAATTTGTTAACCTGATCCTCTTGAACGCTAGGGTCTGGCTCGTTAATTTGTCTTCAGGAGTTAGGGAGCCTTGAATAAGAAAATTACTTGAAGACCTCGAAATTGACCAAGTTCAATGAGGGTTTAACAAGGGCGCAATGGAAACACATGTTAAAAATGTGACTGTTGTGTAATTCAGTGTCCCAATGAATGTCAGGTGTTACAGCGCCTAGTTGTTTATTGAACTCCATTCGGGGTTATTGCCTTAAGGGGCACATAATTGAAATTTTGGCAGTCAACGTCGGCACATGGTGTTTCGGCGAACGGGGAAGGTTTGCAATTTGTCTTATGCCGGTGATGTGACCGTGAACGCTTGTTGGGAAGTATTGGAAGAAGACCAATCCTCTCAACTCGTAGATGTCCGCACCAATGTTGAATGGGTATTCGTGGGAGTTCCTGTTCTTCATTCAATACAGAAAGAAGTGGTTTTGGCCGAGTGGCAGCAATACCCGCAGATGCAGGTAAATGCTGACTTCACTGAAAGCGTGATCCGTGAACTTGAACAAAGAGGCGCTAATAAAAAGAGCCCTGTTTTCATGCTTTGCAGATCAGGTGTTCGCAGCATGGCCGCCGCCTCAGCTTTGACAAATGCAGGTTTTGAAAAGGTTTATAACGTGCTCGCAGGTTTTGAAGGCGACACAGACGCAAACGGCCATAGATCAACGACGGGAGGGTGGAAATTCGAAGGGCTGCCATGGCGGCAATAATAAGAAGTTGGTGCGGTCGGCGTTTCTCGACCATTTTGGAGAATAACTGAAGAACAAGCTCCAAGGAGCATAAAAAACGGGGCCTTAGTGGGATGAACAATATGAGCGCAGCGACGAATAGCGGGAATAATTTTGACGGCAGTTCGGCACCCAATGCTGAAACATGGATGCAATGTCCAAAGCCGGATTTAGATAATTTAAAAATTGTAACTGAAGAAACACAGCCACAGCAAAAGCAAAAAGCAATGGTTCAGGGGAGGAACAATATGGCTAAGAATGGTTCGGGAAAGCGATCCCTTGGGGAATGTTGGGATCGTGTCCGAGTGCAATTGGAAACACAGCTGGGCAAAGACGTTTTTGATAGCTGGTTTGGTAGGCTGAAACTTGCTGCTTTTGATGGTGGCGTTGTTACGCTTACGGTTCCAACACCGTTCTTGAAGAACTGGATTCAGTCCAAATATCGGGAAAAATTGCTTGAGCTTTGGCAGGAAGAAGATAGTGCTGCTCTTCGCGTTGATATTGCAGTTCGTAAACCAATTGCTCAAAAAGCTGCAGAAGAAGAGCAGGAAAAGAGAAACCCCAAGACTGGCCAAGACACTGCAAAAACGGGCAGATTTATTGGCCGCACCATGCCGACAACCGGCGGTCAGATGCGCAATCTCGACTTTTCAAGTGGCTTCCCGGGTTCTCCGCTTGATCCCAAACATACGTTTGAGACCTTTATTGAGGGGTCTTCAAACCGGATGGTTTATGCCGCTGCTCAAACCATTGCGGAAGACATCACAGCATCACATTTCAATCCGCTTTTCATTCATGCAAATGTAGGGCTTGGTAAAACCCATTTGTTGCAGGCGATTGCATGGCGTGCCCGTGGTCGCAATCCGAAGGCGCGTGTTCTTTATCTGACTGCAGAATACTTTATGTGGCGCTTTGCCTCTGCTCTTCGCGATAGGACGGCACTAACTTTGAAAGAGTCACTTCGCGATATTGATATTCTGCTAATTGATGACATGCAGTTTCTTCAAGGTCAGGCAATTCAGGCAGAGTTTTGTCACTTGCTCAATGAGTTGATCGATAGTGCCAAACAGGTTGTTGTGGCAGCAGACCGTCCGGCGACTGAATTGGAAAGCCTAGATGAGCGTGTTCGTTCGCGCTTGAAGGGTGGCGTTACGCTAGAAGTGAAAGCGCCTGATTATGAGATGCGCAAGCAAATCCTGAATTCGCGCTACGAAGAAGCCAAACGTGAACAGCCGGGGCTCGATATTCCGGAGGATATTTTGCACTATGTCGCCCGCCAAGTAAGTTCCAGCGGCCGCGATATTGAAGGAGCTTTCAATCAGCTTTTGGTTCAGCATCAATTTTCAGATGGTGCAATGAGCTTCGACGAATTGGACAAAATCCTTGCTCATTTGATCAAGTCAGCAGAATCTAAACGCGTTCGCATTGAAGACATCCAGCGAATTGTGGCGCGTCAATTCAACGTTAGCAAAAACGACCTGCTTTCAAATCGCCGAACACGTGTCATTGTCCGTCCAAGACAGATCGCCATGTACCTTGCCAAGGTCATGACGCCGCGCTCACTTCCAGAGATTGGCAGACGTTTCGGCGGGCGTGATCACACAACCGTATTGCATGCGGTGCGCAAGATTGAGGAACTTTCCTCTAAAGATCAGAAAATCGCGCATGAAATAGAATTGCTTAAGCGTCTCATTGTTGAATAGGGCTTAAGTTCTCGTCCGTCTGGGGGGACGTGCGTTAAGGGGCTTTTTGGGGAAGACTGCTGCAAAGCATGGTTTTCCCCAAAAACGCGTATCAAAGCGGTCGCTATCCCTTGAACTGCTTGTTATTATTGCTCACATTTCATCGACACGGCTGACCTTTGGCACAGCGGCCTGAATGTCCGATAATCCTGCCAGGAGTGGTAATCCAATGCGCGTTACGCTTGAACAATCCAATCTAATGAAATCACTCGGTCATGTGCACCGGGTCGTTGAACGCAGAAACACAATTCCGATCCTGTCAAATGTCCTGCTCCGTGCTGATGGGAGTGCGCTTCATCTGAAAGCAACGGACCTTGATCTGGAAATATTTGAGAAAACACCTGCGGTTGTTGAACAAGCTGGTGCGACAACCGTTCCTGCATACATGCTTTATGAAATCGTTCGCAAATTGCCTGGCGGTTCGGAAGTCATGTTATCGATTGATGCAGACGCTTCAACGCTCAAGATCACCTCCGGGCGCAGTAACTTCACCCTGCAAATTTTGCCGGTCGAAGATTTTCCGGATATCTCCACGGGCGAGTTCAGCCACTCCTTCACCATGGCAACAGGTGAAGTCAGAAAGCTGATCGAACACACGCAGTTTGCGATTTCGACAGAAGAAACCCGATATTATCTGAATGGTATTTTCTTGCACACCGTGGAAGAAGACGGCGACACGCTGCTTCGTGCAGTCGCAACAGACGGACACCGTTTGGCCCGTTCCCAATCAGTCGCTCCAGATGGTGCTGCCGGCATGCCGGGCATCATCATCCCTCGTAAAACCGTTGGTGAAGTTCAACGCTTGGTCGAGGATCCGGATGCCGCAGTTATGGTTGAACTCTCAGATTCCAAAATTCGCATGAGTGTTGGCGAAACGGTTCTTACGTCAAAGCTGATTGATGGCACGTTCCCAGATTACAATCGTGTTATTCCGCAAGGAAACGATAAAGAGCTGCTTCTTCATCGTGAGACCTTTGCGAAAGCTGTTGATCGGGTGTCGACAATTTCTTCAGAGCGTGGTCGTGCGGTAAAACTGCAACTCTCCGATGGACAGATGGTCTTGTCTGTAAACAATCCGGATTCCGGAACTGCAGAAGAAGAGATCGCCGTTGGCTACTCAGCGGATGCGTTGGATGTCGGGTTTAACTCTAAGTATCTTCTGGATATCACCAACCAGCTTTCGGGCGATGAAGCAAAGTTCATGCTGTCCGATCCTGGTTCACCGACCCTGATCCACGATTCTAACGAGAGTGGCGCCATATATGTGCTGATGCCGATGCGGGTATAATCCGCATTCGGCATAAACCACATCTTGCACTGAAAGCGGGGACGTTTGCATACCGTCCACATTGATCGCCTGAAACTGACAGACTTTCGTAATCATCCTACGACGACAATTGATGTGGATGAGCGTCATGTTGTGATTTTTGGCGAAAATGGCGCTGGTAAAACCAATATTTTGGAAGCGGTTTCTTTTTTGTCTCCCGGACGGGGCATGCGCCGCGCTGCCTATGATCAAATCGGAAGAGCAAGCACCTCTGGTGCGTGGACCGTCTTTGCAAGACTGAACGGGCCGAACGATGAGGTGAGCATTGGAACCGGCTTGCAACAAACTGCACTTGGCGTCGAGACGCAACGCAAGGTACACATCAATGGCGCGCAAGCGAGAACCTCAGACGCATTACTGGAGCATTCGCGGATTTTGTGGCTGACCCCATCCATGGATGGTCTGTTTACAGGTCCGGCAGGTGACCGGCGCCGGTTTCTGGATCGTATGGTTTTGGCCGTCGATCCAACACATGGCCGCCGGGTCAGCGACTTTGAGAAAACCATGCGCGCGCGTAATAAACTGCTGGCAGAGCCTTATCCAGATGCTCAATGGCTCGATGCCAATGAAGCGCAATTGGCTGAACTGGGGGTAGCCGTTGCCTCGGCCCGCCATGAAATGGTTTCGCTGTTGTCACGGTCTATTGTCGAGAACAACGATCCCGATTCCCCGTTTCCCGATGCGGTTGTTACCCTTTCGGGCTCGTTGGAAAGTGAGATCGGGGAAATTTCTGCGTCTGATCTGGAAGATGAATATCTTGACCGATTAAAGTCATCGAGGAGCATCGATGCAAGAGCAGGTAGGACATTGGAAGGTCCGCATCGTTCAGACCTTGTTGTGCAGCATAGACCCAAAGCCATGTCTGCCTCACAATGTTCGACGGGAGAACAGAAAGCCTTGTTGATCGGGCTCTTGTTGGCTCATGCCCGCCTTGTTGGAGAGATGGCAGGGTTTACACCAATTCTCCTGCTGGATGAAGTCGCTGCCCATTTGGATGAGGGGCGCAGGGCGGCTCTGTATGACATGATCAGTCAGCTAGGGTGCCAGGCATGGATGACCGGCACAGACCGCGATCTTTTTAAAGCGCTCGACAATTCAGCAAATTTCCTCAAAGTTGCTGACGGTAAGGTAAGTTTGGAGTAACATCACATGGCTTTGTCACCGGAGGAGTTGGAGCGTTATGCTCGCCATATTGTGCTCGCTGACTTGGGCGGCGCAGGCCAGCAAGCCATAAAGGCTGCGAAAGTGCTTGTGATCGGAGCTGGCGGACTTGGCTCCCCAGTCATTCAATATCTTGCCGCGGCCGGCGTGGGTACACTTGGTGTGGTTGACGATGATGTCGTCTCGCTTTCCAATCTCCAGCGCCAGACCATCCATACAACAAAAGGCTGTGGTGAACCCAAGGTGAAAAGCGCGGCTTCCTTTGTTGCTGGTTTAAACGCTGAAGTCACGTTGGTCCCACATAATGCGCGTTTGAATGAAGACAATGGTGACGAGCTTGTTGCGGCCTATGATATCGTCGTCGATGGTAGCGATAATTTTGATACGCGCTATTTGTCCGCCGATCTATGTGAAAAACACGGAAAGACTCTGGTTACGGCCGCGGTGGGCCAGTTTGACGCGTCGATCACTACTCTAAAGCCGCATGAAGTAAATTCGGATGGAAAGGCCTTTCCACGCTATCGTGATATCTTCCCGAATAAGCCCGAGGATGGATTGCTTCCTACGTGTGCGGAAACAGGAATTCTTGGTGCGCTGACCGGGGTTATTGGTTCCATGCAGGCAATGGAGGTGATCAAAGAAATCACAGGGATTGGGGAAAGTCTTGCTGGGAGAATTTTGCTCTATGATTCGAAATCCGCTCGTTGGCAAGAAATTGCATATGCGAGAGCAGATTAAGTGGCGGCCTTTAGAAGCCCGCAGATTAAACCGTTTGGATTTTGCATATCCTCAATCACGTTGAAATGATGCGTGCCCTCAATTTCATGGCATGAAGTTGCTGCACCTAAACCCTTCCAAACATTTGCCAGTAGTGCATTCTGTCGTCTGAACTCAGGAAGTTCCGCGCCACCGACTACACAATCAACCTGCACCCCATCCGCTACGGGTTCCTGTAAAGCCGGGCTTTCTCGCAAAGCTTCGTCGTGATCTATCCCGATGGTTTGATTAATTTCAAGCCGTGTAATGGGCCGAAGATCATGCACGCCGCTGATGCTGACAATGCGCACTATACGCTCAAGACGATCTGGCGATAGCGATGTATCTGAGCAGACTTGCCGCGTTACTAAGTGCCCGCCTGCCGAGTGTCCTGCCAGAACGATTGGTCCCTCAATGTGTTCAGCCGCCTTAGAGATTGCCATCCCGATTTCTACGGTAATTTCTGAGACACGCGCTTCTGGTGTCAGCGTGTAGCTCGGCATTGCCACGTGCCATCCAAGGGCGAGAGGTCCTGCCGCGAGTTGGCTCCAGTAGGATTTATCGAAGCGGTACCAGTAGCCACCGTGTACAAATACGAACAAACCTTTTGAAGGTGTATCAGGATGAAAGAGATCGAGCTTTTGGCGTTCTGCATCACCATAGGAGATATAGAGTTGGCAGTCGATTTTGTCCCGAAACGCTCGAGCTTCCTCGGGCCATTTATCAATATAGGATTGAGCATCGGAAATGCTGGCTGCATTGCCATATGCTTTATCCCAGTCTTTAATTTTGTCACCCATGTCAGAACCCCGATTAGCTTGAATAATCGCGTTGATCATCAATAACTTTGCCATCGTTTGGCAGCGTGTCCACAACCTCGGTAACGCCTTTGAGTTTTGTTACGTCAGCAAACTGTTGCCTGAGATTATCCTGATCAATGTCAGCGCCCATTACTTGCAGCAGCATGGCATCCTTCTGGCCTTCGCGGGAAACGACCAATCGAGCTTTTTCTACACCGGAGACCGCGCCAACGATTTCGGCAATTTGCTTGGGATCAACAAACATGCCTTTGATCTTTGTCCGCTGGTCTGCGCGCCCCATCCAGCCTTTAATGCGCATATTGGTTCGTCCGCATGGCGATGGGTCTTCGATAATCGCAGACATATCTCCCGTTCCAAACCGCACCAGTGGATATGCCTTGTTGAAACTGGTCACGACAATTTCACCCACTTCACCAGTATCTACAGGATCATCTGTTCCGGGGCGAACGATCTCAATAATGAGGTCTTCATTGCAGATCATGCCGTCGCAAAGTTCATCGCTATTCCAGGTTTCATGAGCGATTGAACCAATATCAGCTGTTGCATAGGCTTGAGTAACACGGATCCCTTGATCTGAATAAGCCTGACGCATGGAAGGAAACAAAGCCCCGCCGGAAACTAGGGCAGTGTCGAGAGAAGAAACATCTTTGCCGGTTTCTTTCGCTTTATCCAGAATGGCCTGCAGGAAATCAGGTGTGCCCACATAGGCTTTCGCACGTAGTGTTTCAATTGCCTCGGCCTGCACTTCCGTATTGCCAACGCCTGCAGGAAAGACCGTTGCACCAAGTGCGCGTAAGCCCTCATCCAGGATCGCGCCGCCCGGTGTAAGTGTGTACCCGATCGAACAGAGAACAATATCTCCCTTGCGAATGCCAGCGGCATGCAAGGCACGCGCAGCGAGCCATGGGTCCGCGCCCGGGGCTTGCGGCTCCCATACGGGCCCCGGTGACATAAACACCCGCGTTCCGGCAAGCAGTTCCTGATCAGCAAAATCACCAAATGGTGGTTTGGCTGCCTGCGCTTCCATAAGTTCAGGCTTGCGCATAACCGGTAACGTAGAGAGTGCCTCTCGTGAATTGATGGTACTCACGTCGATACCCTTCAGGCGTGCTTTCCAACCGGGTATGCGTTCCATGATATCATTCAGAGAAGCAGGAAACTTTGCAAACAGCTCTCCTTCACGCTCCGAAGCTTCGCGCGTTTCTAGCGCATCAAAATATTCCGTCATGTCCCATCCCGTCTTTCAAATTATTATCTTAGAATTCGTATCCATTGCGCTAGGTTAAGCAGGCTTGAAAGCGCCGCAGACACATACGTGAGTGCGGCTGCTCGCAGAACCTCTCTTGCGGCTGGCAAGTCCTTCGGATGCAGGTAGTTGCCTTGTTCCAGAATAGGTAGCGCTTTGTTGAAACTGGCATCCCATTCAACTGGTAGGGTTACCAGATGAACCACGAGCCGAACGGCAAGCAGAGCGATCCCCAATAAAACAAGCCCTAGAAAGGCGCCCGGTGATCTTACGACAACGCCAAAAACCGGTGCGAAGAAGAAAAACACTGCTGCAAACTTATCGGTCACGCTGACAAACTTCACCAGAGTTTGGCGAAGCGCCAGCATCCTGTTTCCCTCATAATGTTGTATGGCGTGCCCAACCTCGTGCGCTGCCACAGCAACCGCTGTGATTGACTTACCCTCGTGATTGTTCTGCAGTAGTCTTACCATCAGATCTTGTGGGTCATAGTGATCGCCTTTATCGGTCACTTCGACTCCTGCATTTCCTATTCCAAACCGTTCAATCAAATGTTCTGCAAGTTCGCCACCTGTTCCTTGCAGGTCAGGCCGGTCTACGCTGTGTTTCGTTAAGGCACGCTTCACCCAATATTGTGGGCCGAAGATAATCGCGAACACGATCAACAGTCCGACTAGACCCACAATGCCCATTGAACGAAGGTTCCTTTATGCTAGCCAGCGTTTGCGACGACGGTAATGCTTCACGTCTTTGAAGGATTTGCGTCCTTCGCCGCCTACTCCAAGATAGAACTCCTTAACGTCTTCGTTTTCGCGGAGGTCTTTTGCTTCGCCATCCATCACGACGCGACCAGATTCGAGAATATAGCCATAGGTAGCGTATTTCAGCGCGATGTTTGTATTTTGCTCAGCCAGTAAAAAAGAAACACCCTCTTGCTCGTTGAGGTCGTGAACGATCTCGAAAATCTCTTCGACCAATTGAGGCGCAAGACCCATGGAAGGTTCGTCCAGCAAGATCATTGACGGTTTTGACATCAGCGCACGGCCAATCGCACACATTTGTTGCTCACCGCCGGATGTATAACCCGCCTGAGATTTCCGGCGTTCCTTCAAGCGCGGAAAATATTGATACACAAGATCAAGGTGATCCTTGATGGCGCCCGCACCATCCTTACGGGTGTAAGCGCCCGTCATGAGGTTTTCTTCAATGGTAAGGTGACCAAAACAATGACGGCCCTCCATCACTTGAATACACCCGCGACGAACTAGCTCGTTTGGTGTTAGTGATTGAATTTCATCGCCGTTAAAGACGATATTGCCTTTGGTTACTTCACCACGTTCACCGTGCAGCAGGTTTGAGACCGCGCGCAGTGTTGTGGTTTTGCCCGCACCGTTGGCGCCAAGAATGGCAACGATACCGCCCTTCGGAACAGTTAGTGATACGCCCTTGAGAACCAGAATAACGTGATTGTAGATCACTTCGATGTTGTTGATCGAAAGAATGGTTTCGGCTTCTTGTGTGTTCAGATTTTCAGCGACACTCATGAGATTTGTTCCGGAAAAAAGAAAGATAAAGAAGAAGTGACCCCGATCGATTGACCGGGATCACAATAGATCAGTTTAGCCGCAAGACTGAGTTTTCCAGTCTGCTTGCTCTTTCACGTAAGAGTCGGCTGCCGCTTCCAGTAGAGGCTTAACGACTTCTGTCATTGGCGCGATCAGGTCTGATACACGCTCCCAGTCAGAACCGTTCCACTGCTGCAGGAAGATTGAGCCAGCGCCTTCGTGGTCAGCACACGAACCGACAACTGGTGCTGTAAAGCCTTCAAGGCCGATCTCTTTCAAGCGCGCTTCGTCAAGCACAAAGCTCTCAAGACCCAGACGCATGTCTGCGCCAGTGATGGCCTTTTTGCCGGTCTTTGCCTGAGCAGCTCGGATCGCTTCTGCCATGATCACAGCGTTGAAGAGGCCCCGGTTGTAGTTCACCTTGCCGATGTCTTCTTTAGCGGCCTGGCTCTTGCCTGCATCTACTACGTGCTTAAGCACGTCTTGAAGGGCAGGGAAGTCTGTGCCGATGCCAGAGAAGTTAGCAGCAAGATAACCTTTACCCGGTGCGCCAACCGGCTCGAGGTCAGCGTGAGCGCCAGACCACCAGTTGCCGATGAACTTGTCCATAGGGAAACGGATTTTTGCAGCTTCTTTAACCGCGGTTGGTGTCATAGCACCAAAGCTCCATGCGATCATCCAGTCAGGACGCTCTTTACGAACGTTCAACCAAGTTGCCGCCTGGTTTTGCATGTCTTTACCAGCAACCGGGAAACCAACCCACTCAAAGCCCATTTCTGGTGCAAGCTGGTCAAGCAGTGGAATAGGCTCACGACCATAACCCACGTCGAGGTAAATAAAGCCGATCTTCTTGCCTTTGATACCACCGTTTGAATCGATGTATTTCAGGATCGAAGACATCTGGCTCCAGTAAGATGCCGGATAGTTGAAAGTCCAAGGGAACTTCTCACCGATTGCAGCAGCTGAAAGACCATAACCCATGGAAAGGATCGGAATTTCGTCAACTGGTGCTTTTGGAATCAACTGAAGTGTGATGCCTGTTGAATACGGGTTGTACGCAAGCGCGCCATTGCCTTTTGTTGCTTCGTAGCACTCAACGCCTTTATCAGCCTTGTAGCCTGTTTCGCATTCTTCAAGAACAATCTTCGCGCCGCCGATGCCACCGTCGCGTGCGTTCAGCATCGCAAAATAGTCAGCGAAACCGTTCGCGATTGGTGTACCCGCGCCAGCGAAGGCGCCCGTACGGTAGCTGAGTGATGGGATATATAGAGTATCCTCAGCAAATGAAGGGGTTGTTGTGTACATGGATCCCGCGACTGCAAGCGACGCAGCACCCAAAATCATTTTCTTGAGCATATAGTTTCCTCCCAAACGCTCTGGCAGGAGCATGATGCTGCCTGCCAATTGATGAAACCAGTTTCAAAAATATGAGGCCCGGTTTCAAGCCTTTTCTCCAGCCGGTCCTAGTATGGAAACGGCCAAACTCGTAGTTTCTGCTTAAAGATTGCCCAAAGACGCGCAAGCCCATGCGGTTCCAAAATCAGGAACGCAACAATCATGACACCGATAATCACCGCCGCAACCAGATCAGCTTGTGATGAGTTCATAGTCCATGGTGTTAGCGTTTCCCAGATTGGGGGCAAAGCATGGTGCATGACAATCGGGAAAATGAAGATCACAGCCGCGCCAAGGAAACAGCCAAGCAGGCTTCCAAGGCCGCCCAAGATCACCATAAACAGAACCTGAAACGAACGGTTATAGTCAAAAATCTCAACTTCCGCAGCGCCTTGCCAGATGAACACCATCAGCGCACCCGCAACACCGCAATAGAAGGACGAAACAGCAAAGGCAGACAATTTTGCGTAAAGCGGACGAACGCCCATTAGTTCCGCTGCAATATCCATATCGCGGATCATCATCCAGGAACGGCCAATCCGGCCTGAAAGAATGTTGGATGCAAACCAGGTCATGATGACAACCACGGAAAGAACAACCAGATAACGTGCTTCAGAAGAAGCGGCAGCGCCTGTGACGATCACTCCGAAAGCTTCGCGCTGCGGCACTTCGATCGCGCCTGACGGGTTATAGTTGTAAAGCCAAGGGAAACGGATGAAGGCCCATTCAAGGAAGAACTGAGCAGCAAGTGTTGTCACAACCAGATAGAAGCCTTTAATACGCAAACTTGGCAGACCAAAAAACACACCCGCAAGCGCCGAGAAAATACCGGACGCGACGATAAGCAAAATAATATTCACATCCGGCATGGCAAGCGTGAGCTTGTAGCAAGCATAAGCCCCCACACCCATAAACGCTCCCGTACCTAGAGAAATTTGCCCTGTATATCCGGTGAGGATGTTTAGCCCGACTGCCGCGAGTGCCAGCACAAGAAACGGGATCATAATCGCATCAAGGAAGAATTGGCTCCCGAAAAGAGGGATCGCAATAAAGCCAATGGCGAGGTAAAGCCAAATGAAAACCTTGTCCTGAAAAATCGGGAACTTGGCTGAATCTGCTTCGTATGTGGTCTTGAATTGACCGGCTTCGCGATAAAACATTGCGTCTCTCCCCCTATATTCGCTCGATCAGCTTCTCACCAAACAGACCTTCAGGTCTGTAAAGCAGGAAGAGAAGTGCAATGATGAATGCAAACCATGCTTCTGTGCCACCGCCCAAGATGGTAGAACCCCAGTACAGTTCAAAGACTTTTTCGCCGAGGCCGATAATCAGCCCGCCGATGATCGCACCGGGAATAGATGTAAACCCACCTAGAACCAGAACGGGTAGGGCTTTAAGAGCTACCACTTGAAGGGCAAAAGACACGTCAGATTTAGCGGCCCACATGATACCAGCGGTTAGCGCTACAACGCCTGCAGCAAACCAAACAACCATCCAAATATATTCAAGCGAAATACCCACGGACAACGCTGCCTGGTGATCATCTGCCACCGCTCGAAGCGCACGGCCAACGCGTGTTTTGTTGAAGAAAATCGCAAGCCCGGCAATCAGGATTACGGCAATCACTGCAGCTGCAATGTCGATATGCTGGAAGATGACGATCCCGCCGCCGACTTCCCAATCGCTTGAGCCCGTTGGAAGGCCAAGTTCTTCAGTAATCATGGCTTTTGGTTCGCCACCAAAAACAAGCTGCCCGCCTGCGATCAGGATATAGGTTAGGCCAATGGTCGCCATAAACAGAATGATATCCGGCTGGTTTACGAGCGGTTTGAGAACCACCCGGACCACCGTCATGGCCAGAAGCGCCATCACGCCAAGCGTAATAAGAACCGCAAGGTAAGCGTTTACGCCGAGCGCATGAACACCCACCAGAACAAGCGCGGCAAACACAACCATAATGCCTTGTGCGAAGTTAAATACGCCAGAGGCCTTAAAGATGAGAACGAAGCCAAGCGCGATAAGCGAGTAAAGCGTTCCTGCGACAAAACCTTCCCACAATGTCTGCAACAGCAGATCCGGCAGGGCATACATGGTTTGAAACGGTTCAATGAATATTTGATTCAGAAGTTCCATTAGTGTGCTACCCCCAAATATGCGTCGATTACGTCTTGGTTCGCCTGAACTTCTTCCGGCAATCCGTCACCGATCTTTTTCCCGTAGTCGAGAACCATTACGCGGTCCGCCAAATCCATTACCACGCCCATATCATGCTCAATGAGGGCAATCGTAGTGCCGAATTGTTGGTTCACCTCAATGATGAAGCGGCTCATGTCCTCTTTTTCTTCCAGGTTCATACCTGCCATCGGCTCATCAAGAAGAAGCAGATCTGGTTCAGCGGCCAATGCACGGCCAAGTTCAACACGTTTCTGTAGACCATACGGAAGCGTACCAACAGGCTCTTTACGAATGTGCTCAATCTCAAGAAAGTCGATAATTTCTTCCACCACTTTGCGGTGCTCAATTTCTTCTTGGAGAGCGGGGCCATGACGCCACATCTGCCAGAAGAAGTTTTTGTGCATTTTCAGGGTGCGGCCAGCCATGATGTTATCAAGGGTAGACATGCCGGCAAACAGAGCAACATTCTGGAACGTCCGCGAAATGCCGCTTGAGGCTGCCTGATACGGCTTCATCTTGCGGCGCTTTTCACCGCGGAAGCTTATCGTCCCCTCTTGCGGATGGTAGAACCCGTTGATCACGTTGAGCATAGAGGTCTTGCCCGCACCATTCGGGCCGATAATCGCTCTTACTTCACCCTTGCGAACGTCAAAGGATACATCTGTGATCGCCTTAACGCCGCCAAACGAAAGAGAAATATTGTCGACATGCAGGAGTACATCACCAACGGCAATGCCGTCGTCTGTTCTGCCGTGCATTGAGGGATCATGCGCGTTCATTCTGCGGCCTCCTTGGCAGCGGCACTGGTAAAGACGGGCGCATCCTGAATGTTGATATCAGCTGAGATTTTGCCCTTGCGGCCATCTTCAAACACAACTTCCGTCTCGATGTGCTTTTCGTCTGAGCCATCGTAAAGTGCTTCAATCAATTCGCCATAGCGGTCCGCAATAAACGAGCGACGTACTTTCATGGTACGGGTCATCTCACCGTCATCTGGGTCAAGCTCTTTGTGCAGAACCAAAAATCGATGAATTTGTGATCCGGCCATCATTTCTTCTTTAGAAAGATCCTCGTTCACTTCGCGAACATGTTCGCCCATCATTTTGATGACATCAGGGTGCTGGGTCAGTTCTTGATAAGAGGCGTATGAAACATTGTTACGCTCTGCCCAGTTGCCAACCGAAGTCAGATCAATGTTCAGGAACACACAGCAACGGTCCCGTTTGTCACCAAAGGCAACTGCTTCTTTGATGTTCGGGAAGAACTTCAGTTTGTTCTCAATATACTTTGGTGCAAACAGGCTACCATCTTTCAGTTTGCCGACATCTTTCGCGCGGTCGATGATGCGCAAATGCCCTTCGGAATCAATAAAGCCTGCGTCACCTGTATGAACCCAACCGTCTTTGGTTTTGGTTTCCTTGGTCGCTTTGTCATTTTTAAAGTATCCAACAAAAACGCCCGGAGAGCGATACATCACTTCGCCATTCTTGGCGATTTCGATTTCCACATCCGGTGATGG
>CALLHT010000030.1 GCA_938009335.1 uncultured Rhizobiaceae group bacterium | reverse complement strand
TCGATCTTTGCTTCGAGTTTCTCTGGCGAGACTGGCTTGGAGATGTAGTCATCCATGCCCGCCTCAAAGCAACGTTCCATATCACCTTTGATGGCATGCGCCGTCACGCCGATGATCGGAGTATTGGCACCGGTTGCCTTCTCAATCTCACGGATTGCACGTGTTGCCTCATGGCCGTTCATTACCGGCATCGAGACATCCATACAGATCAGCTTCGGTGTGTGCTTTTGATACAGCTGAACCGCCTCTTCCCCGTTATTCGCAATCAGATAGCTGCACCCTGTTGCCTGAAGAATTTGACTGATCACCAACTGGTTCACTTCATTGTCTTCCGCCACAAGGATGTCGATCTGGTCACCATTGATAGGCGGTGTCGGGTGCTTGCCCAAGTCAAGCGGCGCTTCTGGTGCTTGAGGAGCTTCGGCAACGGGCGCGGTCGGCGCCACCCCAACTTTGTTCTCAAAGCCAGCAAAATGCTGAATCGCCGGTGTGCTTGGTGTCTCTACAGCATCAGCAACAGGAGCAGGCGCTTGTGTCACCGCATCAGACGCAGAGACGAAACCCGCATTGAGACGTTCTTTAATCTCTGCAAGAGAAAGCGCCTGAGGCTCGTTTGATGTAAGGGTTGCAGCCTGTTGTGCGGCAGATGTTTCTGCGACTGGCGCCGATGTTTGCGCCTGTACCTGTGGTTGTGCAGGCGCTTGCGCGGTGTCAATCGAACCCGGCACTTGCCGCACATCCTCTGCCTCCGGCATCGCCTGATCGTTACCCACATTCAACATGCTCTTGGCAATCGAGACACCAGTGCGGATTTCACTCGTATCCGAACGCGCTTCCTGGATTACCTGAATGACCGTCTCAAGCAGAAGCGAGGACCGCGCGGGCTTCACCAAATGCCCTTCAATACCGAGCGAAGAGAAGTTACGCCCATTCTCCATCTGATCAACAGACGTCAGCATAATAATCGGCAGTTTCGCAAGTCTCGCATCCGAGCGGATCGCGCCCGCAAGCTGCGCACCGTTCATCTCCGGCATATGATAATCAAGGATCAGACAATCCGGTTTCATATTCTGGTCTGCCATCGCACGAAGGGCTGCAAGAGCCTCCTGACCGGAGGAAGCTGCAGCACTTTCAAAGCGCCAGCTCTGCATGTTCTCAACAAGGATAGAACGGTTGACCGCGTTATCATCGACAATCAGTACTTTCGCTCCAGACACATCCATCGGTACAAAGTGGCGGCGCGCTTGTGAGGCATGAACCGGAAGCTCGACCTCAAACCAGAAGGTCGTTCCGCGATCAAGCACAGATTCAACCCGCATCTCACCTTTCATCAAGCGAACCAGTGACGAAGCAATCGCAAGGCCAAGGCCCGTGCCTTCATGTTTGCGAGTGGTGCTCTCATCCACCTGGCTGAACTTTTCAAAGATCTTGGTCAGCTTCTCAGGTGCAATACCAATGCCTGTATCTTCAACCGAGATACGCAGTTTCGCGATCTCGTTCTCAACCCCGCCATTCACATCGATAAACACATGGCCCGTTTCGGTAAACTTCACCGCATTGCCAACAAGGTTCGTGACAATCTGGCGGATACGACCCACATCACCCACGAATGAACCCGGCAGCGCTGGATCAATCCGAACCGCAAGTTCAAGGTCTTTCTCCGCAACCTTGGAAGAAACAAGCGTCGCCACATCCTCGATTGCTTCACTCAGATTAAACGGAGCAGGATCAAGTTCCATTTGTCCTGCATCAATCTTCGAGAAGTCCAGAATATCGTTGATAATCGTCAGAAGCGAGTTACCCGACTTCACAATAACATCCGCAAACGCACGCTGCTTGTTATCAAGCTCAGTCTTCTGCAACAACTCAGCCATCCCCATAACACCGTTCATCGGCGTACGGATCTCATGAGACATATTCGCCAGAAACTCACTCTTGGCTCGATCAGCGATGACGACTTTTGAATTGGCATCACCGAGTGCGGCAAATTGCTGACGAATGGTTTTCTCCATCGGACGGAAGATGAAAAATCCGATACCGATTAGCAAAATTGCACCTGCGATCATGAAACCGTAGGTAATCATGTTTAACTGCGTGGCGGCGCGATCAATTTGCGTCGCAGTAAACGTAGATTGTTGAGTTTGATACTGCGAAATCAACAAATTATGGACATCAGACACCCGTATCGCAGCATTTTTGTAGGGGGTGGCAATGCTGATTGATCGCTGCACGTTTCGGTAATCAATAAAATACGTTCTGTTTTCGGGGAGATGAATAGAGCGGATACGTTCAACTTCGCGAACGCGTGCCAAAACATCGTTGTAAACCCAGAATGGGTCACCTTCCAATGATGTAATGGAATTGAACTCACGTTGATCAGCAGCAGGCAAGCGATAATAAGCAGAACGCGATGCTTCCAGCTTTGCTTCCAATTGCTCACGTTTGACTTCAAGCGTATCAAGCAACGGCTCACGAACCACTGGTGAAAACTCAGCCTCAAGACGTTTTGATGTCAAAGCAATCGATTCAACCACGTCCCTCATTTCCGACAACGAAATCTTGAGTGAGTTCGCTCGGTTAATGTCATTATTCAATGAGTTAAAAAATATCGCAAAAACAGCGCCAATGGCGGCAATCAGCCCCAAGCTCAATAGATATCTAAGACGGATATTTAAAATTTTGTTTTCTTCAGTCCCAGCCTGCATAAAATCGCCCCAACGAATTAGCAACAAGAATCACGTAAATATGAGGCACATTATCAGACGGTAATGGTTAATGAATTACCAATTCTTTCTACTTTACGATAGTCAGACGTTCCGCCGCTCGCGTAATAGCTGTATATAACCAGCGGTCGCGATGTTCCCTAAATGCGTAGCTCTCATCGAACAAAACGATATTATCCCATTGAGAACCCTGAGCTTTATGAACGGTAAGTGCGTAACCGTAATCAAAGTCATCATGACGCCGCTTTATCTGCCAAGGGACTTCTTTTTCAGGTTCTTCAAAAGCAGCTTTTAAGAGCTTCACTTTGGCGGAGTATCGCTCCACCCCTTCATCTTCCGCCCGGATAAGCAAATTCATAGACGGTTTGACGGTTCGCGCTGCGCTAGTCACCTGCCAAAGCGATCCATTAAGCAACCCTTTCTGCGGATCATTCCGCAGGCAAACCAACTTATCCCCTGCCGCAGGAAGAGGTCCATCAAAACCTTTCAACTGGCGTAGACGCTCATTGTATCGCCGGCGGGTCTTGTTTGTTCCCACCAACACCTGATCTGCTTCAAGCACCAAATCGGCATTCACTTCCGACTTCGCGATCACTTGAGCGGTCTCACCATAATCACCGATCATGACCTGATTGCCCATACGAACTTGGCGAGCCAATTCCACAATTGGATTATCCAGCGCCTGGCGATGAATCTCTTCCAGCAAAATATCGGGTTCATGTTCTGTAAAGAACCCGCCCCCGCTGACAGGAGGCAATTGCCCCGGGTCGCCCAGAACCAATACAGGCGTACCGAATGATAACAGGTCTCGTCCAAGGTCTTCATCCACCATCGAGCACTCATCGATCACAATCAGTGCAGCTTTGGAAAGCGGGCTTTGACGATTAAGCGAAAACATCGGCAAGACTTCTTTCTTGCCTGTTTCTTCGTCCTCAACGGTTTCTTCTCCGCGAGGTCGATAAATCAGAGAGTGGATAGTAGAGGCTTTTTTAGCACCGCGAGAACGTAAGACTTGAGCAGCCTTGCCAGTGAAGGCAGCAAAAAGCACATCGCCATCCACACCTTCAGCCAGATGTTTTGCCAAAGTAGTTTTACCGGTTCCGGCATACCCGAAAAGCCGGAAAACCTGTTGATCACCGGCTTTAAGCCAACGATCCACTTCCACGAGTGCCTGATCTTGTTGAGGTGAAAACTTCATCCCAACCTATTGGCATGATTCACAAGTTTAGCAAAACGTCTTATTTCAACATCGGCCAAAGACTGGCAACCAGCAGAAGCGCCATGGTGATGTTGAAGATTTTCAGCTTCTTTGGATCTTTCAGGAACTCCCGCAACCCGACGCCAAACCCGCACCACACTGAAACGCTGGGGAAATTGATGACGACAAACGCGAAGACCACAATAAAAACGCTGGTCGAGAAGTCCGGTTGCCCCGTGTAAACCGTCATAGCGTAAATGGCCATAACCCAAGCTTTCGGATTTACCCACTGAAAAAGAGCAGCTGCAGTAAACGTCATCGGCTTTCCAGCTCCCTCGCCTGCTTCCACTGGACCTGAGTTAGCGATGTTCCACGCAAGGTATAAGAGATATAGGCCACCTACGATTTTTAATGCCAATTGCATTTGTGGAAAGGTTTCAAACACTTCCTTCAATCCAAAACCGACCGCCAGCAGTAAAATGCCAAACCCAAAGGCGATGCCAAACATATGTGGTATGGTGCGCTTGAAACCGAAATTCACACCAGATGCCAAAAGCATGATATTGTTTGGCCCCGGAGTGATGGAAGAAACAAATGAAAAGCCCAACAAGGCCAGAAAAACGTCAAGTGGCATGATCACATCTCCAATAGGTCAGTATTGTTGACCTTTTTGTAAACAACTGTCAACCGACCTTTTAGAAGACGTTCATTCACACCATATAGATGGCATGGATAGAAGAAACTTTCTCAAATCGGTCGGGGCGACTGCCCTCCTCCCTGCAATACCTGTTCCTGCAGGCGTTCTTGCTCAAGCAGCACCTGCAGCAACGGCAGCACCTGCATTCACGGCTCACACCTATCAATGGGCTGAGATGATTGTACGCGCGCATAACAAATGTAATCTTGGCCTGCTACAACGCTCGCTCCGCATCGACGCAACTGCTGCAGCGGCGTTAAAAGAAAGCCTCATCAAAAACGGCATCGTGGCAGCGCAGGCAAATGCTTACGGCATCCACACCGCCACAAAGCCTTTATACGAGGGCGCGTTTATGAGCGTTTCCGATACGGTTGAGAAAGCCTCTGAGCTTGCAGAGAAAGTTTCCGATTTCATAGAAGACACGGACGAAGAAGCGGAGACAGAAACCGGAGAAAATGATTCTGATAACAACGCCTTAGACGAAATAGTAGAATCAGAATCTGATGATCGCGATCTCAAGGACACACCGGAAACTTGAGAACCTAATCGCCGATACCTATCTATTGCACATACACAAACAATAGGCGGCGATTTCATGAAAGAATTAAGCGGTAAAACTGCGATCATTACAGGCGCGAGCAAGGGCATCGGCGAAGCAACTGCGCGCCGCATGGCAGAGCTTGGCGTCAATGTTGTATTGGCAGCACGCACAGAAAAAAGCGTAAAGGCCATAGCAGAAGAGATTGCCTCCGAAGGCGGCAAGGCAACAGGCATTGCATGTGACGTCAGCAAGTTTTCCCAAGTCCAAGCAGCAATTGCGCTCGCGAAAGAAAAATACGGCAGTGTCGATATCATCGTTAACAATGCCGGATTGATTGAGCCCATTTCGCGTATCAAGGATTCTCATCCTACCGATTGGGGCAAAGTCATCGATGTGAACGTCAAAGGTGTCTATTACGCGATGCAAGCAGCCCTTCCGATCATGGAGCGGCAGAAATCCGGCGTCATCATCAATATCTCATCAGGCGCTGCGACATCTGC
>CALLHT010000029.1 GCA_938009335.1 uncultured Rhizobiaceae group bacterium | reverse complement strand
GCACATCGTTTGTCGACCATCATGAGTTTGGACAGGATATTGGTTATGGACCGAGGAAAAATCATAGAAGAAGGTAAACACCAAGCTCTGCTTGCAAAAGGCGGTGTTTATGCCGATCTCTGGCGACGTCAAAACGGAACTCAAGGTTGAAAAACGCTTGAGTTTTCTTGACTTGCGATAAAATTCTTTGTCATAACGGATTTACAATAATGAATGTCCAGTACAGAAGAATTTCTGGTGAGGAAGTTGAGTTTTCGATGACCACAAGAGCGCATCTTGATGAAATGATAGCCCGTACCGCCATGGGCAGCAGGGCGGATTTCGAAAAATTATATAAAGCGACTTCCGCGAAACTTTTTGGTGTCTGCATCCGTATCTTAAACAATGAAAGTGAAGCAGAGGAAGTTCTGCAGGAAGTTTATGTGAAAGTGTGGCGTTCAGCGGACAAATATGCGTCAGGTAATGCGAGCCCGATTTCGTGGCTGGCCGCGATTGCGCGCAATACATCGATTGACCGCTACCGCCGGCGTAAGCCTGAGGCAGCGGACATCGATGAGGCGGAAGTGATCGCTGATGATGCACCTTCGCCTGAAGCCAGCGCTGTGCTTTCGAATGAAGTAGATCGATTGAACGGCTGCATGTCTCAGCTTAAAGATCGGCATGCGGATGCGGTAAGGAATGTTTATTTAGGAGGTTGGACCTACGAGGAAGCGGCGCAAAAGCTTGATGTGCCTCTGAACACGGTCAAAACCTGGATCCGGCGTAGCCTGATTAGCCTTCGGGAATGTATGAACCAATGAATGCACGTAATACTTTGACAAAAGAGGATCGATGGCTGGCGGCTGAGTACGCGCTGGGCGTCCTCAATCAAAAGCAAATTTCTCGTGCGGAAGACCGCATGAACAAAGACCGTGCTTTCCGTGCTGAAGTGGAAGGTTGGAACAGTCAATTGTCGCCAATGTTGGATGAGGTTGATGAGGTTCGACCACCTGCTTCTGTTTGGAAGCATGTGGAAAGCGCGATTGCGCCGTCACAACCTGTCGTTGCAAGTTCAGAGGCCGGTTCTGGCTTCTGGAAGATGATGACAGCTTTTGCTTCAACCGTGGCAGTCGGATGTTTTGCCTTGATGATGTATGCAACCGGCGGTGACTTTACTGGAAACGAGGCCCAAGGCTTACGGGGTCAACTTGCTGATGCACAGCAAAAAGTCCAAACAAGCCAGACACAATTGGCAGAACGCCAAAGCGCGTTGGAAGATTTACAGCAACAGGTTGCAACGCTTACTTCGGCGGGAACCGCTTCTGAACAAGCCTTGGCCGAGAGCCGCGAGGCGTTGGCCTCTGCCGAAGCAGAGATTACCGCTGCACAAGGTGAGCTTGCGCAGAGCCGTCAAGCGCTTACCTCTGCGGAAGCCCAGGTCGCGTCAATTCAATCGCAATTGGAATTGAGCCAAACAGAGCTTGCTAAGATTCAGGATGATATCAATCGCTCAATGCCGCTTGTCGCTTCTCTGACGCAAAGCGGCGATGCCCCTGCATTCGTAGCCCAGTATGATCCGCTCAAACAGGCATTGTTGATCCGAACCAGTATTTCTGACACGGATGAAAAAGTGCCGGAGATTTGGCTGATTCCAGGTCAAGGCGACCGTAAGGGTGAGGTTCTGTCGCTTGGTGTGATGGATGAATCTGCTCCTGACACGGTCAAGATCACCGAAGATTTCCTTCCGTTAATTGGCGAAGGTGGTACGCTTGCCATTACTATGGAGCCGCCTGGTGGTGCTCCAAATGGTGTTGCAACCGGACCAGTGATCGCGCTGGGCAAATTGCAAGCGCTTTAATTTGCGGGCCAGCGGAGCGCTGATTTTTTGTCATTCTTTGTTCGCAAACAAAGGCTTGCCAACTTGTCGCATAGGCAGTGGTAGGGAATCCTGTTTTAACCGTTAGTACATATCCGGAAACAATTTTCTCGGTTGTTTCGTATCTAATATATGCCGAGTTCTGTTCCGGATGATGGTCAGGGAGGAGAGGCCGACTTAGTCAGCTCTTGACCTCATCCCGCCGCAGCGGATTTTCCCATCCGCTGCGGCTTTTTTTATCCCCCTTTTTTGAAACTTAATTCCAGCGCTTGCGTTATTTAAGATAACTGATCCGGACCAGTTGTTCTTTTAACCAAACGGGAGAGAGTATATGACCCTCTTAAAAATGCGAAGTGCACTTGCTGCTATCGCAATGACAACTGCTGTAGCAACTGGAGCAACAATATCTGTTGCGTTTGCATCGAACCCTGACGTGGGTGGAGCTGCGATGTTTCCTGAAAAAAACATTGTAGAAAACGCTGTCAATTCACCGATCCATACCACCTTGGTCGCCGCTGTTAAGGCAGCTGGCCTGGTGGACACACTGATGACACCGGGTCCGTTTACCGTTTTTGCACCGACCAATGACGCGTTCGGCGATCTTCCGGCTGGTACAGTTGACACACTACTTAAACCGGAAAACAAGGACTCGCTAACAAAAGTCCTTACTGCACATGTCGTTGCAGGCAAAGTTTCTGCAGGCGATCTTGTCGGCAAGATCAAAGCACACGGCGGCTCTTACAACATGAAAACAGTCAGCGGTGATGCGCTTACTGCAAAGCTTCATGGAAATAGCGTTTATATCTTCGATGAAAGTGGTGGCGCTGCTAAAGTTACAATCGCTGATGTGAACCAGTCAAACGGTGTCATTCATGTTGTAAACGACGTTCTTCTGCCAAAATAATCCTCCCAAGATTTGTAAGGTTAAACCCTTGCCAAGGCAGACAGCTAACCAGCCTCGCTCCCCCGGGGCTGGTTTTTTTGGAACGATTTACAATCTACCGGATAAGTTCTGTCGTTTTACGACTGCGCGAATTTCAATACTATCATCATCTATGACATAGTAGATCGAGTGTTTCTCGTAAACGCTACGGCGATATCCCGAACGAATGTTATTAACTTTCGGGTACATTTTTGGGTTCTCACAAATCCGCTCGAAACGATCCAGCAAACCGTCATAATAGCTGTCTGCCTGTTTTTCCCCCAAGTGGTAAAACCTTCACAGTAAAGATCGTCTATATCTTGATCGGCAAGTTTTGTTATGCGGAGTTTGAACATTCTTACCGAGACTTCAGGCGGGTTTTGGCTTCATTCCTAATCTGTTCAGGTGTCCTTTCACTCAGTCCACTATTTTCGGATGCGATTAATTTCGCCCGTAATTCGTCGATTTCTTGAATGCGTAGTTCTTTCTCGCGCAAAGCTTCGCGAATAACTTCACTGTCGGACGCATATTGACCTGTCGCAAGCTGTGCCTGAATAAATGCTTCTTGTTGATCCGTTACTGTAATGCTCTTTTTGATCATGCTCATGATAGTAGCCTTTTAAATTATCCTACTTTATCCTACCATTTTTGTGCAACGCTATCAATTTCTAAGATGTAACAGGCAGAGTCGAAATCGATCCGAATATGGAAGAATTGTTAAGCGGCTGTTCTCTAGCTGCCACAATAATCCTCCCAAGATTTGTAAGTTAAACCCTTGCCAAGGCAGACAGCTAACCAGCCTCGCTCCCCCGGGGCTGGTTATTTATGTCTCGGTTAAACGTGAAAGTGTAGATTTGAAACGCTCCGCAGAGGCGCTTACTAAAGTTGCCGCTGTCTCTTGAGGATTTAATTCCAGATATTTGCCGACAAGTGCATATCCTAAGGAATAGCCCGCCCACCTCGGGAACTCATCGCTGCCAAAGAACCATTCGCGATGGTTGTACTCGCTGTCATTCCATTTGTGGTGTGCAAGTAAAGCGATATCAGAAAGCATCTC
>CALLHT010000028.1 GCA_938009335.1 uncultured Rhizobiaceae group bacterium | reverse complement strand
GATGCCGGTTCGTCATTGGAAACAAAATCCGCACAGTGGGAAGCATCTGCCAGCAAGGCGATTGACCACAGCGTAACCGATGTTTCCGGAATTTGTATATCTGGGGGCGGCATACGGTCGGCAGCATTTTCAATCGGCGTGACGCAGGCCATGGACGCAATCAGCGTGTGCCGCAAACCCAATGGTAAAAAGAAACCCAAATTCACCTCTGCTTTTGAACAAATGGATTATATGTCTACCGTTTCAGGCGGTGGATATACAGGCAGTTGCATTACCGCCGCAATGGCTGAAAAGGAGAGCGAGTTTCCCTTTCCCAGTAAGCTTGAAAAAACAGAAGCGCCCGTTCTTCGACACATTCGCGATCATTCGAATTATCTGTTTCCGCGTGGTGGAATTTGGGAAAAGCTGAAAAACCTCTCGGTTTATCTACGTGGAATATTTGCGAATGTGCCGAGTATTCTGGCTGTACTTCTGTTTTTCGTCTTGGTCACGGTTTGGTTTTGCCGTGATATACCTTCGATCTATGAGCCAAGCATTTTTGGCTTCACGCTCAATGAGATGGTCGCGCTGTTTAGCGAAAGGTTACCCGGCTTGAAAATGAAAGCTGTCACGTTTGATGACGGGTTTTTCAGAGTGTTTCAGATTTTCATCGTTGGGCTTGCGATTGGTTTCATTGTCTGGGCTTTGGTAAGAAGTGCGTTGAAGAGGCCGGGGTTTGAGTTCAAAACAGCTGGTACGCGCTTTTTCTCTACCCTGCTTGCGCTGGGAGTTGTGATTTTCTTCTTCGAGCTGCAACCGAAAATGTTGTCCGGTCTGCATGTCCAATATTGTAAGGGCGTTATAAATGCGGGCGCAGAAGTCAGAAATGATAATCAGAAGAATTTTATTCGCAGTGCTGACAGGTTCAAGAAAGCAAGTTGCGAAAAGACGGGCCTGAATTATTCAGATGAAGTCACGGCAATAACCGAAGCGCGATCGAAGCAAAACGGAGAAGGTGGTTCGACTGCGGACAACGGCGACAAGGATGCAGTTGTTCCTAACAATAATTTCTATGAGAGTTTGCTTTCGTCTGTTCAGAAATTTGCTGCCATTCTTTCGGCAATTGCTGCTGCTGTTGCCGCCGCTCGTGGCTTTTTAGGTTTGGGTGAACAAAGCGCTCAACAGTCAAAATCCGGAGTAACCGCTAAATTCAGGGACCTAGTACGGCAGGTTGTTTTCCTCTCGATTGGCCTGTTGCTGCCGATCTTGCTTTGGCTTTCCTTTCTCTATCTGAGTTTCTGGGGTTTGAGAGGCATAGATGCTGTCCATCAATACTGTCATGCGCCGTCATTGTTGGCTTTCAGTCCCAGCAACATCTGTGGTGCGGATGGGCTGACATTGATGCCAGGAGTTGTGTATCTCATCGGATTTGTAGTGAGC
Organism: uncultured Rhizobiaceae group bacterium; assembly: GCA_938009335.1. Taxonomy (GTDB): domain Bacteria; phylum Pseudomonadota; class Alphaproteobacteria; order Rhizobiales; family Rhizobiaceae; genus JAALLB01. Next base: position 1,328 of record CALLHT010000028.1, on the reverse strand, counting down.
TTTTTCTTTGCGCTGTACATTGGCACGAACAAAAATTCGCCGCATGGGCTATATCGTGACAGCCTTGCGCAAGCGTTTCTAGTAAAAGGCAATTCGAAAAAGCAGGAGAACCCAAATAAGCGGGTGCTTCCGCTTGACCGTATTCGGTTAAGCAAGACAGGCAATGGCAATGCGCCGCTTCATCTCATCAATGCTGCACTGAATATTCAAGGCTCTGAACACGCCAATGGACGGGGCCGCAATGCAGGTTTTTTCACATTTTCAAAGAACCATGTCGGTAGCTCTGAAACCGGATATCTAGCTACCGAAACAATCGAAAAGCTTGAGTCCGATAAGAACAGTTCTGAGAACACCGGGTTTGGATTGAGTTCAGCAATGGCAGTTTCAGCTGCGGCGGCATCAACCGCAATGGGATCAATGACCATGAAACCATTTGCTTTGACACTCGCTGTGTTGAACGTACGATTGGGATATTGGTTCAAGAATCCGTTTGCAATTGCGAATATGGCCAAGCGGATTGGTGCCACAAATGTCGATGAACATGTGCTGGGTTCGAGAGCACGGCAGTCTTCTCTTATGCTTCTTGCCAATGAAGTTGCTGGCGTGATGCACGAAAAGCAGGATCTCGTTTATCTGACAGACGGTGGCCATATCGAAAATCTTGGGCTTTATTCGCTCCTACAGCGCCGCGCGAAGTTCATTGTGGTGGTTGATGGAGAGGCTGATCCGCACCTGAACTTTGGATCATTCGTTACTGCCCAGCGCTATGCCCGAATTGATCTTGGTACACGAATAGATCTCGAGGTTGATAAAATCCGGGAAAGCATGATTGCAACCCGCCAGTCCGTACACGGACGAAGCAAGGGCGAAGAAGAATTGGCTGGCCTCGGTGTTAAAGACCGTCCGCATTGTGCCGTGGGCACAATCTATTATCCAAAGGATGATGCAGGCAATGTGCAACGTGGTGTGATCTTTTACATTAAGTCCAGTCTTTCCGGTGATGAGAACGACTACATCAAAGACTACTTCCGCCGGAATGCGTCTTTCCCGCATGAAACCACTGGCGATCAATTCTTCTCGGAAGAGCAGTTTGAAGCCTATCGTGCGCTGGGTTTCCATAGTGCATTCAAGGCACTCACGGGACAGTCTTTCGTCCAATATGAAGGTGGGCTGGTTAAGCTGAAAGGGCCGGGCAACGGAAAAGCCACGGACAGGTTCTCCAAATCTCATCCGTTGGATACTTCAGAAGCCGCTAAGTTCAGGACTGTTGATGCATTGTGGCAGGAATTTTTCAACAAGGTTGAGTATCGATATTGATCCGAAAACCT
>CALLHT010000027.1 GCA_938009335.1 uncultured Rhizobiaceae group bacterium | reverse complement strand
CCAACCGGTGAGCGGAAACAATGCACAATCTTCATGGGTTCAGCCCCTAGGCGGTGGTTTAAAACAATCTCTCTCGAATGAAGATTGTATCACCTGGAAGTATCGGATCACTTAACGGAACACGGCCACTAATCACCTCACCATTAATGGTTCGGGTAATATCCGCATCCTTTTGTTCTGCACGACCCGTAAAGCCTGCAGCAATCGCAATCGCATTTTGTACTGTCATTCCAGGCACATAAGTATATTGACCGGCGTTGCCAACTTCACCCAAAATGAAGAACGGGCGGTATGTATCGACTTCTACCGAAACGTCGGGGTTGCGAAGAAAGCCGTTTCTTAAACCCGCTGCAATGCTACCTTCCATTTGTTTGGTGGTTTTGCCCCGTGTGCCGATTGAGCCAACTAGAGGTACAGAGATGTAACCGCCTTTATCGACCGCATACGTGTTTGTAAGTTCAGCTTCACCGAAAACGGTTACTCTAAGGACATCACCAGAATCCAATGTGTAGGGTTTCCCTAACGCTTTGTGAAAGGCAGGATCCAACGGCTTATAGGCAGCACATGCTGAAAAGATGGCAGCAATGCACGCAACCAAGACTACACGGAAAACAGATTTGGCGTTCATAATACTCAACAACCTAATTTTCATCCCGAACACGCGGGCGATCATAATTTTGCGTACTATTTAACGAGTATGGTTAATATGACGTAAAAACAGGCGTATTCTGTTTTTCAAAACCATTGAAAATTCTGGTTTTAGGCCACGGCCTTAACGGGTTGGTTACCAAGTTCATTCATAAATGCAGAATAATTTTTTGTAACTCCGTGCGTGTTGAGCGTGGAGACTGTAGGAGTAGTTCATGTCTGGTGCCAACGATTTGACACGTGATGACGACATCGATGTAGCTGGTATTTTTGCGTCCCTGAAGTGCAAATGGTGGCTGGTATTATTGATTACGCTCGTTACAGGCGCTTTGCTGGTTGTGGCGCTATCGCTTGTCTCGCCGCGTTACGAATCGACTGCACGCATCTTGATCCGTGATAACGACAATACATTCACCCGCGCCACTGGAGATGCGAGTTCGCAACAGCCTCGTCAACAATTTGATGAGCAAGCAATCAGAAGTGAAGTAGAGGTGCTATCATCAGATAAGCTCCTTCTTACCGTGATAAAAGAGTTAAATCTAGCCAAGTTAGAAGAGTTTGATGGCGACCGAAACTATCTGGAAGTGCGGAATGAAGTGCTTCAATTGACCGGTCAAGAAGACCGCATTGAAAAGCCTAGAACCACACCTGAAGAAGTCCGCGACCTCAACATTGCCCTTGAAATATTTAAAGAACGCTTGGAAGTATATGCTGTTGAGCGGTCGCAAGTCATTGGCATCGAGTATTGGTCTCACAATCCGGAGTTGGCTCAAAAAATTGTCGACACACTGGCCCTGCGATACGTTGAGAGAAACCTCAGCGCAAAGATTGCAGGGTCTACCAACGCTGAAGACCTCCTTGATCCAGAAGTTAAACGACTAAAAGATAAAGCGGAAGAAGCAGAAAATAAGGTTGCAGAGGAGCGCGCAAGGTCCAATCTTCTGCAGTCGGACAACAATAACGGTCTGTTGGCAACGCAACAATTGTCTGAAGTTTCGCGTGAGCTTACTCGATTGAAAACCGAAAGAAACTCAGCAGAAGCAAATGCTGAGACAATTCGGCAAGCGCTGAAAAACGGATCGTCAATTGATGTCATTCCGGAAGTTATCGGGTCACCTTTGGTGCAACGTTTGCGGGAGCGTGAAGTAGAAATTCGTGCACGTCTGTCTGATCTCTCCACTACGTTGTTGCCCAATCACCCACGCATGAAAGCTTTGAATTCTCAGCTTAGAGATTTTCAAAATCAGATTAAAACCGAAGCGCGCAATATTGTGCGGAGCTTGGAGAATAACGTTCAACTAACCCGCCAAGCCGAACAGGCACTTGAGCGAGAGATCAATGAACTTAAGCAAGATGCAAAGAGCCTCGATAAGAAGCTTGTAACTTTGCGCTCTTTGGAGCGCGAAGCTGACGCGGCAAACGAGCTATTCTTAGAATATCAAAGTCGTTGGTTGGAAGCCAAAACGCGTTCAACGCTTTCGCAAGTTGATGCAGAAATTATCTCGTCTGCAACGCTTGCAGATGAGGCGTTCTTCCCCAAAATTATTCCATTCACGATTGCCGGTATGGTTGCTGCAATGTTGCTCAGTGTATTGGGAGTGATTGCGGGTAGTTTGCTAACTGCAGTGGGAGCTCATCATGACTCAAATGCAAAACGTCAGGAGCCCGATATTGATGCTGCCGTTGCAATTGATGACACATCGGATTCGTCTGCAGATGTTGATGCTGTCGCTACATCAGGCAATGACGAAGTTGCGCCACCGGCCAAAGAACGTAACCATTTCAAAGAGCTTGAAGCAATTTTGCATCGCAGCCGCGGTAAATCAGAAGAAGAGCAAGCACCGGAACAGGCCGAAACAACCGGGCTTGACGAGGCAAATGAGCCAAGTTTGAAACCGGCTTCTGACGATGGTTTGAAGCCACACCCGGTTCGCTTTGGTGCAAAGGTTCTTTCTAAACTCTCGACTGCTGTGATCCCGGTTGTTTCGCCAGGCGGCGACATTGGTTCCAGTACAAGCTGGATACTCGCGCGCAACCTAGCAAAGCTCAATCGCAGCGTGGTTCTTCTCGACATGAGCGGCGGCGAAATTTCTTCACGCAAACTCTTGGGTAAGAAAGGGTTGCCTGGCCTTTTCAACCTGTTGAGTGGTTCAGTACGCGCTGACCAAATTCTATATAAAGACAAAGCTTCTCCGGTAAACGTGGTTCCTCCGGGTTCTCTATTTGCGGGAATGCCAGCGCCAGACAACGAGATGTTGCAAGAAGTTATTGAGGCAATCGCTAGCCCGTTTGATTTCTGCATCATCGATTGTGGGGATGCGGACATCTCGGAAGTAGAAATGATAGCCGAGGATGATGCGATCGTTGTGATCAGCTGCATCAAGGCAACTAAATCCGATGTGGAAGGTTTGGAAGAAGACTTAGCAGACGCAGGCTACGCCGAAGTCATTCGACTGGCGGCCGATAAAAAAGACTTGGCCGAAAAGCGTGAGAAAGAGCAGGCGGCGTAATAACCAATTTTGAGCTAGGGTCAGGACCCATTAATTAGCACGATAGGGTAGGAGAGAATTTGTGCGGATATTAGGAGCAAGCATGCAGGAATACATCTGTCTTTCAAATGCTTGTGACGCGATGGTCCGTGCAAATTCACCTTATCCGAAGGACACCCTGCAATGACTGCGAACTACGTTGTCAAAGCTCTTCACCGTAGCGATGGCTATGCCGCGCGAGCTTTTCCTTGTATTTCTTGTCATATCAGGTGCCATATCGCGTTAATTAACGGGTCCTGACCCTAGCTACGTCCGGCAAGTTTCTGGCGTAGCTTTTTCACTTTGGGCCAAAGCGTTTCGCTGTTGCGGATTTTGGCTTTGATAGCCGTTTTTGTCTTTATAGCTGCTACAAAGGGCCAGGAAGCCGCAGACAATGGCAGCATGACGTCCATCAAATTGGTGTTCGTTTTACACCAAGACTTTTTGTAGCGTTCTGTTCCCACACCCAAATCGAAGCGGGTAAAGCCATCTTCAATCAATTTCTCGATCATAAGATACAGAACCATCTCGCCGGGACTTAGATCGGCGAAATCGTCATAGGTGACAGAATTCACCCAAGCCTGGCAGTAATCACCGTAAATCGCGCAGCCGTAGAGTGCTCGTGTTTTGCCTCCGACTTTCAATTCAAAGAAGTCGAGCGGCTTGATCCCGTCGCGTTCAGGTGCTGTCGCCAATGCATAAAGAAACTCTTTGGTTTCGGGTGGGTCAAAGACATTATCAACACCCAACTCATCGAACCGGAGAGCCTTTTGCATATAAAAGTCATCAAGACAG
>CALLHT010000026.1 GCA_938009335.1 uncultured Rhizobiaceae group bacterium | reverse complement strand
GTCATCTTTTGGCGGGGGCATGTCGGGATTTGCCATGGCCCAAATGAAAGCGGTATCCAGATGCTGTTGCATGCCAACGGTCATTCCATGAATGTAACATCCGAGCCGCTGATACCGGCGATCGAGCGCATTGCCTATCTGTACGAGAAACCCATCGGCGTTCGCCGCCCTTGAGCTCAAGAGGTCTTCTATGAAACGCATCTTCAAGCCACTTGGCCTACTATTGGTACTCGGGATTATCTATCTTCTGTTCTGGCCCGTTCCGATTGATCCGGTTGCCTGGAAAGCGCCGGTCAATGAAGGCTATGTGGGAGATTTTTCTCCCAACGATAAACTAGCAACGCTGAAACGCATCGATATTGGCGTCCATACAGGCCCTGAAGATTTTGCACTCGGGCCGGATGGAAAGTTTTATGTGCCGACCCATGATGGTGTGATCCTCAGATTTGATCCGGTAACAGAGAAATCGGAAGAATTCTCACGAACGGAAGGTCGCGTGCTGGGTGTTGCATTCGGACCTGACGGAACATTGTATGCAGCCGATGCCTATGACGGTTTGTACGGGATTGACGCATCGGGCAATGCTGAACTCTTAACGGATACCGTCGATGACGGGACACCCATTCCCTATGCAGATGGGGTAGACGTAACCTCCGATGGCCAAGTCTATTTCTCGGATGCGTCGGTTAAGTTCGGTGCAAAAGCAAACGGGGGGACGCTGCCTGCGTCACTTCTGGACCTTTTGGAACATGGTCCCAATGGTCGAATTCTGAAATACGATACAAAGACTGGCAAAACCACAAGTGTTCTGGATGGATTAAGCTTCGCCAATGGTGTGGCACTCACGCAAGATGAGAAATACTTGTTGATTGTAGAAACGGGCACATACTCGATTTGGAAAATGCCGCTTAATAGCCCGGATGCCGCAAGGCAGATCATCAGCAATCTTCCGGGCTTTCCGGACAACATCAAACGGGAAGCAGATGGAACATTCTGGTTTGGTCTTGTCAGCCCGCGTTCTGAGCCTGTCGACAATCTTTCGGAAAGCCCGTTCATTCGCAAAATTATTCAGCGCCTGCCATCTGCTATCCAACCGAAACCTCAACGCTATAGCTTTCTGGTGCGAATTGATGAAAACGGTAAAGTGTTGGAGACCCTGCAGGACCCATCAGGCTCATATGCTTTGGTAACAGGCGCGCTTACCGGACCCGATGGCAAACTCTATGTCTCAAGCCTCACCGAGCCGGATTTGGGGGTTTTGGAAAGAAGATAGTTTACTTCTGGAAGATCACCGGAAAGTCTTCGCCTCCGAAAGGTGTGCCCGGCGTGTACTCTAAATCAGGAAACGGTGGTGAGGTCTTGCCGGGGCGCTCAACAAATTTTGCATCGTCACCTACCCAGCGCATGGAGACAACACGCCTGCGCGTTGGTGAGGCATTGGCCGGTGCGCCATGCAGTGTGCGGAAAGAAAACGCAACTGCGTCGCCAGGCTCTACTTCCCAGCCTACAATATTGAGCTGATCGCGTTGCGCGTCCACATCAGGCACTTGTTCGGATGTGTCATTTTCAAAAAGCGGTGTGCCATCAAACCGATCTGGCCTGAAATTCTTATCCCATTTGTGAGAGCCCGCAATATACTCAATCGTGCGTTCGCGTGGCACCGGATCAAGCGGCACCCAGAAGGAAACGGTTTGTTGCCCTTCTACAAGATAATACGGCTGGTCTTGATGCCATGGTGTGACAACGGAATTGCCCGGCTCTTTTACCAAAATATGGTCATGGAAAATGCGAGCAGTCTTGGATTGCATCAAATGCGCAGCCATCTCTGCCATACCAGACTCTTTGACCAACGCCCGGTAGCCATCAAACTGGTTCCACACCACATAATCTTGAAAGAATGGAGCGCCGCCGTCATCGGGATGATAAGTCCGTTCTCGCCATGATGGATTTGCTTTGTTTTCCTCAATCGCCTGTCGGGCGTTTTCCACATAGTCTTTAAACGCACCTTTCAGGAGAACAACGCCATTCTCCTGAAACTCAGTGATTTGATTTTGTGTAATCTCGGTCATGGTCGTCCTGCGGTCCTACTCTTGAGATTATCATTATAGAAACAGTTGAGTAGGACAAGCCTCTGGTAATCAATTGGTAAGTTTCAAACGTAGATTCTCTGTTTAAAGTCTTTTCCCGCCTTGCCTGCCGCTTACAACTCGCCTTATGACTTCGTCTGCAGACATGGTTTCAAAATCTGGCAATGCCTTCCGCAATTTCGTGTCATCAATCTCATGCGGGCGGTTCCAAAGATATCTCATCTCCAAAACTTCATGGATTTGCTTTGAGAACAAACCCATAATCTTGATGATAGGCCACGGGAATGATTTTACCCGTAAGTTCTTACCAGCGGCAACTTCAAGGGCTTTCACAAGTTCACTTCCTGTGATTGCGAGGCCTCTATATCCAAACTCTTCAAACACACTGATTGTGTGACGCTTCTCCGCAAGTTCGGCCATAACATTTGCCATATCTGGCAGATAGGCCCATGAATGCACCTGGTTGACGGGGCCAGGATAAGTAACAACACCTTTGTTAAGTTTGCTCGTTATGTAGGTTTCGAACCAGTTTCCAGTGTCCTTTCCTTCAATGAAATCACCGCCACGCAAAAGGATGGTTTTTAGACCTTCTTCAGCGGCGTCCTTATAGGCCTGCTCCATTTCTATCCGCAAACGTCCCTTCTTGGTGTTGGGAATATGCGGTGTTTTCTCAGTCAATTTGCCGGGAAGTTGATTGCCGTAATTGTAGACATTGCCAGGAATCATGACAGTTGCTTTTGCTGCAATCGCCGCGGCAATGACATTTTCCGTGATTTTGGGGAGGCTTTTCTCCCAGGCTTCATAGGGCGGGTTGATTGCGTTGACGATCACATCGTGATCCATGCATGCTCTGGTTAAAGCTTCGCGATCAAATGCATTTGCCGTCACGTTCTCTACGCCAGCAATTTTTTCTTCTGTCTTCCAGCTTCTAGCCAATGCGCTAACGCTCCATCCTCGTGCCTTGAACGCGGTGATCGCAGCCCTGCCAAAACGCCCTTTTGCTCCCAATACAATCACTGAATTTCTCATAGTTTACTCCTATTTTTATGGTGGAACAGGAATATCAATTCAAAAAAATTATGTCATTTGGGTAAATATGCATTTATACATGCAAAAATGAATAGATTAGATTGGACACTCCTCCAGACCTTTATTGCAGCCGCGAAGCATGGATCACTTTCGGCAGCCTCGAAAGCCGAAGGTATTACCCAACCAACCGCAAGCAGGCATATTGCACAATTGGAAGATCAATTAGGGTATCGTTTGTTTGAGCG
>CALLHT010000025.1 GCA_938009335.1 uncultured Rhizobiaceae group bacterium | reverse complement strand
CATTACTACTCCTACCTTGGTGCAATTGATCTCGATTTCCACAAATACTCACCCGGCAAGATCCAGATTGAAATGGCCCAGGAATGGGCAAAGGAACTCGGGTTAAAGAAGTTTGATTTTCTCAATGATCCATCAGGCTACAAGGTCAACTGGACCAATGAAATGGAGCCGTTGCGGTCGCAATATGTGCCTATTACCTCGCCCGGATACTTGTATTGCTGGATGTGGAAAACATCCCTGAAGCCAAAGCTCAAGGAAATGTATCACAACTTCAGGCCGGAAGACCGCCGACACTTCAATCAACTTTTCGAATTAATCGGCAAGCTGCAAAGACCGAAATCAGAATAGTCCAAATTTAAAAAAAGTTGGAAGCATTCAGAAGAATGAGTGCTGACTAACCAAAAACCGGCTTCGCCTTCAATCTGTAAAAGTTTAGCGTTTCTCTAAACTGGATGCTTACTCTATCCGATTACCGTGATTTTACGAGTTTTTGATACCGTCAACCTTTACACGGACGTTTTAGACCCGGGGAGTGATATTATGACTCAAAAGATAATTGCAGATTGGAAACCGGAATACGCCGCAACGTTTGGCGCAAACCAACTTCTGTTACATCACCGTTTGAGCGAAACGGGCCTCTTTACAAAAGAAGCGCTGGCAAAGCTAATCGACCGGTATCCGGACGAGTTATACAATCTAAGCACGATGGGCTTTGATCCTGAGAACCCGGTTTGGCGTGAAGGTACGATCTCCGGACACAAGGGAGCTGATGTTATTGACGCGATCGAGCGCGGACGCATGTGGTTGAACTTGCGCCGGCTGGAGAGTGTTGATCGCGAATATGAGAAAGTGCTCAACGAAATCTTCGAAGAATTTCAGTCCTACGTACCCGAGTTTGAAACATTCCGTCGTAAGTTCGGCGTCTTGATTTCATCACCGCTTGTTCAGGTCTTCTATCATGCGGATGTCCCGGGCCAATCGCTTTGGCAAATTGAGGGCGAGAAGCGTGTTTATGTCTATCCAAACAAACAGCCGTATCTGAAACCAAAGAACCTTGAGAGCATCATTCTCGGCGAGACCGAAGAGGAAATTCCTTACGACCGCGCCTTTGACGATGATGCAACAGTCTATGACCTCAAAGCAGGTGAGATGGTGCACTGGCCGCTGAATTGCCCGCATCGTGTAGAGAACAAGGATTGCCTGAACATTTCTGTCACTACAGAGCATTGGACGAATGACATCCGCAAAAGCTATGCGGTGAACTACGCCAACGGAATCATGCGCAGGAAATTCGGTGTTAATAACCTTTCGCAGGATATCAACAGTTTGGCTGTATATCCAAAGGCGGCCTTGGCGCTTGCATGGCGGAAGTTGAATTTGAGTAAATCCGACCAGTTTGTTCGAATGATTGATTTCAAAGTTGATCCGAAGTCAGACATCGGCATTTCAGATGTTCCTGCTTTTGCGAAAGCTGCATAAGCAAACATATTGAACTCACCCCTCGCAATGCATAGGTTACGTTGCGGGAGGGTAAGCCTTGAAATTTACGTCACTTACAGATGAAGCACGGATCGCCTTGGGTGGTCTGGTTGACTATGCGCAAGACGTGGTGAACCCCACCATTCGGCTTGGCGTCACCGGTTTATCCCGCGCCGGAAAGACGGTGTTTATAACTGCTTTTGTTCACAATTTGTTGCATGGCGGCAAACTGCCGATGTTTGTGCCGTTTGCATCTGGTCGCGTTAAGCGGGTCTACCTGCAACCTCAACCCGACGATGAAATTCCACGATTTGCATATGAACGCCATCTCGACGCATTAACAGCCGGCGCTGAACGGCATTGGCCGGAATCCACCAGCCAGATTTCTCAACTCCGTCTTACCGTCGAATACGAGCCGGAAGGCCTGATCTCTCGAACGATTTCTTCTGGCACGCTGAATATCGACATCGTTGACTATCCTGGTGAATGGCTGCTTGATTTGGCCCTTCTGGACATGGACTACACAGAATGGTCCCGCCGAACGCTTGCAGCAGCGCGCACCGCACCAAGGGACAAAATTTCCGGCGAATGGTTGACCCATTTAGCGTCGGTTGATCCGCAGTCACCGGCTGTCGAACCCGTTGCCCAACGCGCAGCGGAACTCTTTACCAACTACTTGCGCGCTTGTCGGGATGACGCGTTTGCCCAATCCACGCTCCCGCCCGGGCGGTTTTTAATGCCGGGCGACCTTGAGAACTCCCCTCTTCTTACGTTTTCTCCCTTAGAGCTCAAAGACAGCGAACGTGGCGCATCCGGCAGTCTCTTTCAGATGATGGAACGGCGCTATAATTCTTATGTCTCAAAAGTAGTGAAACCGTTTTACCTCGATCATTTTTCGCGGCTTGATCGGCAAATTGTTCTGGTCGATTTGCTTTCCGCGTTGAACGCAGGGCCGCAAGCAGTAGACGATATCCGCAATGCCCTGTCTGATATTCTGTCGAGCTTCCGCCCCGGCCAAACATCTTGGCTCAATGCAATCCTCGGCAAGAAGATTGACCGCATTCTGTTTGCAGCAACCAAGGCTGACCAATTACACCACACAAGCCATGACCGGTTGGAAGCGATCCTGAAGCAAGTGGTGAGCGACGCCCTGCAACGCACGGAACATTCCGGAGCCCGTCATGAGGTTGTTGCGCTTGCTTCAATACGGGCAACGCGTGAGCATGTTCTTAAGCAAAACGGTGAAGAGCTTCCCTCAATCGCCGGCATCCCAAAAGAGGGTGAGAAAATCGGCAAGAAAACCTACAACGGCAAAGAGGAAATCGCGCTCTTTCCGGGTGACTTACCCGATAACCCACGCGATGCACTGCGGTCCGAAGGAGATCCGGTAGAAACCGTGTTCTTGCGTTTTCGCCCACCAGAGTTAAAGGATCCAGCGGCAATTGATAGCGGCAGTTTCCCGCATATCCGCCTCGATAAAGCGTTAAACTTTTTGCTCGGAGATCGTATCGCATGAGCCGGAAACCTGTGGTTATCTCGTTATCCGAAGACGATAATGAAACCGTTGAGGAACAGCAGTCGCCGCCCAAAAAAAAGGCTGCCTCAAAATCAAAGAAATCCACAACTAAGCCGGTGACAGCGAAACCTTCACGCAAGCCTCAGGTGATGGAAGCACCCGACCCGTCTGAATCAGTTGATGTGTTTGATCCTGAATCAGACGCCTATGTCGGCGACATTCCAAACCATATTCCAAGAACCGTGAAGCGTAGCAAATGGGGCGTGGTTTTTATCGCCTGCATAACGACGCTGTTTTCTCTTGGCATCGGCCTTTGGTTCGCGCAGGTGATCGAAGGCCTTTTTGCGCGCAATGAATGGTTGGGCTGGGCAGCCAGTGCGCTTCTTGCCGTCGCCATTGTTTCGCTTGTGATTATTCTCTTGCGAGAACTGGTTGCACTTTGGCGTTTGCGCAAACTGGCAAAGATACGCGAAGACGTGATGCGGGTGATGGAAGATGACGCGAGGTCCAGCCAGAGAGTTCTGAACCAGATCGTAGGGCTTTATGAAAACCGCAAGGAGATGGAATGGCACATTTCCCGTCTTGCAAGTCATGCTTCGGACGTAATGGATGATCGCGATCGCCTCGTGCTGGCAGAACAAACTCTAATGAAACCACTGGACGATGAAGCCAAACAAATCATCGCATCCGCTGCCAAGCGGGTTTCAGTTGTGACTGCCATTAATCCTGCTGCAGCGCTGGACGTGATATTCACGGGCTACCAGATTCTAAGAATGCTGCGCCAGCTAACCGCCCTTTATGGCAATCGTCCGGGGTCCATTGGCACACTCAGGCTTGCAACTATGGTTGGCTCACATCTGGCCGTTACCGGCGGATTGGCCCTCTCGGACACATTGATCCAACAGTTTATTGGCAAAGGGTTGGCTGGAAGACTATCCGCAAAACTTGGAGAAGGTACCGTTAATGGCATTCTCACCTCACGCATCGGGCTCGCGGCCCTTGATCTGTGCAGACCGATGCCATTTAACGCTTTGGAGAAACCCGGGTTGAAAGAGTTTATCGCAACAATTGCCGGATCATTGACGACTACAAAAGATCAAGACGCATCCTGAGTCCGTTTCGCACGGCGGCGCTGGAAACGTAACAATTCAACGCGCTTGATGCGACGCGGGTCAGCATCAATCACCCGGAATTCAAACCCGTTATTGTTGATCACTTCACCGCGCACTGGGACACGGCCTAGGATATCGAAAATCAAGCCGCCAATTGTATCGACGTCTTCTTCGTGTTCACCAAAGGCGAACTCTTCACCGAGGATTTCTCGCATATCATCCAACTCTGCCTTAGCATCACAGATATAAGTGCCGTCGCCGCGATCCTGAATCAGTACATCTTCATCATCGTGTTCGTCTTCAATATCGCCAACGATTTCTTCTACGATGTCTTCCAGCGTTACGAGGCCATCGGTCCCGCCGTATTCGTCAATCACCAGTGCGATTTGCATACGCTCTGCCTGCATACGCGCCATCAGCTCTCTCGCGCCCATGGACGGGGGAACAAACATCACTTCACGCAGAAGCTTCATGCTGCTGATGGGTTTGGAGAGATCGACTTTTTTTAGATCAAGATTTTCAGGTAATTTCTTGCGGCGTTTAGCGATCTCTGCGCGGCTGAGCTTCGACACTTTCAGGATCGTATTCAACACATCACGAATGTGAACCATGCCTTTGGGATCATCGAGGGTGTCATCATAAACGGGCATTCGTGAATGGCCCGAAACCTCGAACACTTTCAGAAGTTCGGCAAAAGAAATGTCTTCACTGACCGCGATAATGTCAGCGCGCGGCACCATAATATCTTCAACGCGCTTGTCCTGAAGGTGCAGGATAGAAGTAAGCATTGCACGTTCTTCAGGTGAGAACCCTTGCGCAAGCCCAGCATCATCCGACAACGCATCGGCTAGGTCCTCACGAATGGTAGAGCCGTTTTTCCTGCGGCCAAACAAGCGAAGGAGCCAAGAGAAAACAGAATTGCCTTCGCTTCTAACGTCTAGCTTGTCTAAGGGAACGAGTGACCGGTTTGCCTCGAGAGGTGGTGTCTCTTCCGGGGAAACCGTGCCGGTCGACGGTGGTTCTGGATCAGGAACCGATTGCTGTTCAGCGCTTTTATTCATTGTGTTTCAAGATAAGGATCGGCAATGCCTAATCCTTTCAAAATCTCCGTTTCGAGGCTTTCCATCTCTTCGGCCTCTGTGTCGTTTTCATGATCATATCCGAAAATATGTAAGAATCCATGAATCATCAGATGACTGAAATGGTCTTTTAAGGACTTGTTTTCAAGGGCTGCTTCGCGGGCCGTCGTCTCAAGCGAGACAATGATATCGCCAAGCAAAACACCATCCGGTTCATTTGGAAATGAGAGGACGTTGGTTGGCTTGTCTTTCTCCCGCCACTGATCATTCAATTGCCGGATTGTTGCATCTCCGCAAATGAGAATGCTCAACTCAGCATCTTGGTGCAGGTCAATCTCAAGGCTATTACAGGCAGCCTCGATTGCTGTTTGAGCAATCACTTCCACATCCATCTCCGCCTTTGGTGCATCATCGGAAAAATTCACATCGATGCGCGGAATGCTCATTCAGGTTTGCTCTGAGGTTTATGCGCCTTGTCATAGGCCTTGACGATTTCAGCAACCAGTTTGTGCCGCACCACATCTTCTCCGGTAAAGCGTATTTTGGATACAGATTTCACATTCTTCAAAACGTCCAGCGCTTCAACGAGACCAGACTTTACGCCACCCGGCAAATCAATCTGGCTTGGATCACCGGTTACGATCATGCGCGAATTCTCTCCCAAGCGCGTCAGGAACATCTTCATCTGCATGGAGGTCGTGTTCTGCGCTTCATCCAGAATGACCGCAGAATTTGCAAGGGTTCGACCCCGCATAAAGGCAAGTGGCGCGATCTCGATCACGCCTGACTGTATTGCCCGCTCCACCTTGTCGCCCGGGATCATGTCATAGAGTGCATCATATAAAGGCCGCAGATACGGATCGACCTTTTCCTTCATGTCTCCGGGCAGAAAGCCCAAACGCTCGCCTGCCTCAACTGCAGGGCGAGACAAAATTATCCGGTCAATCGCGCCACGCTCCAGAAGTGCTGCAGCATGAGCAACCGCAAGATAGGTTTTACCCGTTCCCGCAGGGCCGACGCCAAACACCAGTTCAAAGCGGTCCATCGCTCGAATGTAAGCGTCTTGCGTGGGTGTGCGCGCTTGAATGACTTTCTTGCGGGTACCAATTTTAGCCATGGAAAGCATACCGCTTTTTTCCATATCAGGAAGAATAAGTTGATTATCAGCCGCAGCCATGCGGATCGCGCCTTCAACGTCTCCGGCAACAATGTCCTCGCCTTTTTCAAGACGGCTATAGAGATGCTCAAGCGCAACTTTTGCCTGACGGATCGCTGTGCTTTCGCCGTCAAGCACAACCTCATTGCCTCGCGCTGCCGCCTCAATGTGCAATTGTTGCTCAAGCATTGCTAGATGCTGATCAAATTGGCCAAAGAGTTGGGAGGCAAGTGCGTTATCTTTGAAGTTTAGTGCAATCTGGTCGCGCTCAGCGCTATGTTCTGTTTCACCAGATTTTGTCGGTTTGCTGCTCAATAAGCGCTCCTATTAGACACCAATA
>CALLHT010000024.1 GCA_938009335.1 uncultured Rhizobiaceae group bacterium | reverse complement strand
TCTCAACTTACGGCTCGGGACCTATCAATCAGCTTTGGATAATAATCGCAACAAATAGTTTTTCTTGCTTGAAACCGTCATGCCATCTTGTAATCTGGATATCACCAGGCTGAGAGGTATCTCCTTTAATGTGAATGGAGTTTGCTCTACCTTATGGCTGCTGAGGGGCGGTAAAGGAGGTAGAATTTTTTATGTCGTTCAATGAGCAGGAAAATGAACGCATACTGAAAACGTTAGACGCAATGCTGGCATCAGAGTGGTTTGCGAACTCCAGTCAGATGCAGAATTTCCTGCGCTTCATTGTCACCAAAACGGTTGCAGGCGAAGCCGACAGCCTTAAAGGCTACACCATTGGGGTGGATGCGCTCGGCAAGCCGGAAACGTTTGATCCCGGAACCGACCCTTCTGTTCGCGTTATGGCGGGTCGCCTAAGGCAAGCAATACAAAATTACTATCTGGAAGACGCACCGGCTGATGCACCGCGCATTAATCTGCCAAAGGGCACCTATGTTCCGATCATTAAATTCGAAGCACCAATTCCCATAAGTCCTATTCAGGATGCTCCTGACGCGATTGCAGCAACTGAACTAAAACCGCAAGGTTTGCTCTCGCGTTACCCAATTGCACTGGTTGTGGGATTGATCGCAATCGCCTTAAGCGTCACGAGCCTATATTTATTCAATCAACTTCATCCACGCGAAGAAGTCGCGCTACCTCAACCCACAAAGCTTTTGAATGAACACTCACGCCTACCTGTAATCAGCTATGCCTTTGAACATGACCGCAACGGCATGCCAACCTGGATCACCCCATCTTTGGCAATCTCCCGCGCTATCGTCGCCTTCTCGAGATTTGATGAGTATCGTATCATTCCAAGGCAAAATGAAAGCAGTGAGATTGAATCTGACTACAACGTAAATCTGTTCTTCTCGAATTCGATTAGAAACAATGACCTTGATGTCTTCGTCACACTGTATCGTGCGCGCTCCAGCGAAATCTTGTGGTCGAACCGGTTCACCTTTGTAGCGCCTGAACCCGGCGGTGATGTGGCAAACCTGAACCGTGTCGAAAGCATTGTCTCAAGCATCCTGTCTCCCTACGGCATAATATATGGAGACATCATAAACCGCGCCGCGCCACCGCCGCGTCTCAACTGTATCCGGCAGATCTATGAGTATTTTGCAAAAGCCGAACTGCAAAATTATGCAACCGGATTGAATTGCGCACGGCAGGCAATCGAAGCAGGCGATGCTTCTTCATCCATGCATGCAATGCTTGCGTTTCTGAATGTGGAAGCCTTCCGTCGGAACTTTAAAGACGTGTCCAACAACCCTATGGAAGACGCTCGCAATCTCGCAACCCGCGCCATTGAGCTTAACGAAGCAAATGCCAGAGCATTCCAGGCACGCTTCGCAGTAGAAAAGACCAGCGGCAACGAGGAACTTGCGATCAAAGCAGCCCAGCGCGCAATCGGCCTCAACCCATTTGATCGTGATATTATTGGCGACTATGCCGCCTATCTGGTTTCTATCGGAAAACTTGAGGCAGCACGAGAACCTCTAAGGCGCGCTACAGAGCTCACACCTGTTCCCCCGGCCTGGTTGCAGTTTTATCAGTTCCTCCACGCCGATCTGACAGAGGATTACAGAATAGCTGATGAAGTATTGACTACAACTACGATTAAAGATTCTCCTCTCATTGCCGTTGCCCGAATTCTTGCATTTGAGCGTGGCGGCGATGAGAGCTTACTTGAAACCGGCGTTGCGGAACTGACGAAGGCAGAATCAGGTTTTCTTACGAATCCATACACCTCATTTTTAAGACGTGGCTTCTCAAAAACGCTTGCAAAAACGCTATCTGACCGTATCGATCGCGCCAAAGCTTCTGAACGGTATGCAGAATTACAGCAATAACATGAATTCTAAGATATTGTTTTAATTAGTATTTTTAATAACTTTACGTCATGTTACCGTAAGTAACTTTTACGTTCAGGTAAAAAACAACATAACCGCTGTGTACTTCGCTACGGGGCGTGAGCGAAGCGCGAATGCCTGAGACCAATCTACACATAAACTCGGTGTTTGCTTACAAGGCCTGATGAATATGGGGACTGTGGGCCAAACCAGTTCGGTCGATCCTAATGGGGCTGGGTCGGCCGTTCTTGCTGCGTTGAAACAGTACTTTACTGAGGAGATGCGGCCCTGCGGTTACAACCGGGGCGTTGTAACCGCATTGGCGACAGGGGCTTCCACACATGATACCCCTGTCGCTTTCTTCTCTTAGGGTCCAGACTCAATTTATCCGGCCAGCCGTTTCTCTTCGAAGCCGGGCATGTCTCTTGGATCAACAGGAACCTCGTGGTCCAACACATACTGAACCAAGGCATCAATTGGCCAATCTACCAAGAGCTCTTTTGCATCCACCCCGTCGCTTCCTGGCTTGAGCGCAAGACCATAACGCTCTCGTGTAATTGACCGAATGCTCGCACGCTCAGGCGCAGGTGAAGGTGCTTCGAGCAAATCAAACTCTACGCCCGCTGTCACAAGCAAGTGAGTCATTACTTGGTCGCGGATTTCAAACTCCGTGTGCTGATGCAACAGTTCTCCTGAGCGCTGCAACCTTTTGAGATAAAGCACGACCGACAATGCTTGCTTCTCAAGAGCAAAAGCCGGTGTCTCAATTTTTTTGATGAACGGCAGAATATTCGTCATGATCTTCTCCTGTTTCGCGGGTGGTTTCGCCACCACAGTCTGGTTGACCATAGTTGGGGATTTCCGCGCAAAACCGAAGGAATGAGATTTCAAACCGAGAGCACAAAGGGAAAGAATTGGCTCTATCTCGCCAAAATATTGGAAAGAAAGCGCCAATTATGCGAGTCTCAATTTTTGATAAAACTTCCGAACCTTAGAAAGTTCAGTGTTTGTGCATGCACCGTGTCATTCTGAGGAAAGAAAGTATGAGAGGCATACACGACCACATGATCCTTCATGCCGGGCACTTTTGTACTTTCAACCGAAACCTTACCATCATCATCACCGGGAATGATGTGTGACGACACGGGATCAATAGAAAAATTACCAGCGACCACTCCCAGTGGATAATCGACTTTCCCCATCAGTTCTTCAATGCCGCCACCTTGGGTCACCAATTGCTGACCGGCGGGCCCGTAAAACGTTTCATATAACCAATTCTCTTTTAGAAAGTCGGCAACCTCACTGCCGCCATTGGGAGAGGCCAGTTGCACGACCCGCCCGAGATTATCCGGCCGATATTTATTTAGCACAATGCGGGTAACGATGCCGCCCATTGAATAGCCTACAAAGTGGACTGGCTTTGACGGATCAATCTTCTCGCGAACATCCTTCGCAACCATCGAGGCCAACTGGTCCAACGGGAACTCAGTTGAAGGATAATCAAGATTGAAAACCGTAAAACCTTTGGCTTTGAGAACCTCTTCCAAGTCTTCCATATGCGATGATGATCGGAAGATGCCATGCAGCAGCACTACCTGCTCACCCCTCTCGCTTGCAAATGAAGATGCGGCAAGCAGAAAGGGCGCAATGAGTAAGCAAAGCAGTGTACGGACTAAGAATGTTTTCATAGCCCTGTTGTGGCGATACATTCAGAAAATTTCAAGACCATCGATCAGATTCAAGCAGAGCGATTTTCCACACCCATCCCGTTCAAGCCCTGTCCTGAGTCATTTGCATCGCAAATCAAGGACACCGCACGTGCCAAAGAAACTGGCGGTGAGAACAAGAACCCTTGAACCTGGTCACAGTTCATCTGACGCAATTTGTTGTGTTGTGCGGCAGTTTCCACACCTTCTGCAATGACGCTTAAACCAAGGCTTCTACCCAGTTGCAAAATGGTATCCACAATCTGGGCTTCCGAATTCTCATCACTGATTTCGGAGATGAAAGACTTATCAACCTTCAAGCGATCAATCGGGAACTTTTGGAGATAATTGAGTGAGGAATATCCCGTACCAAAATCATCAATAGCAATCTTCACACCGAGTTGGCGGATTTCATCAAGAACACGCGTTGTCTCTTCCATATCCTGAATAAGAGTACTTTCTGTAATCTCGATTTCAAGCAAATGTGGGCTTAGGCCGGTTTCAGATAGGACTTCCCGCAACATGCCGCAGACGTCGAGTTTCAGGAACTGAATCGGAGAAATGTTGACCCCCAATTGGCAATGCTTTCCATTAATCGTAGGCCATTGCGCAGCAGCCTCACACGCAGTGCGAATAAGACCTTCACTCAGTTCCACAATCAAGCCGGTCTCTTCAGCAATCGGGATGAACTCTGCCGGAGAAATTGCACCATATTCGGGATGCTCCCAGCGCATCAAAGCCTCAAACCCGATCAAGCCCCCGCCCTTGGTTTCATATTGCGGTTGATACACAGTGTGGAACTCGTTTCTGGAAAGTCCTGCCCGCATATCAATCTCAAGCTGTTTACGCCGCTCCACACGTGCCTGCATCGCGATTTCGAACAGAACAAACCTGCCCTTGCCTTCAGCTTTCGCTTCATACAGAGCCATATCCGCAAGACGAAGAAGTTCATCGACTGAAGTGTTGTGATCTGGACACAGCGCAACGCCGATTGAAAGCCCTACGTAAAGTTCAAGATTATCCAGTAAAATTTTATCGCTCACCATGCGGATCATGCGCATTGAGATCATCTTCCAGCGCTTTAAATCGTTTTCAGGCAGAGGTAAGAACACCACGAACTCATCACCACCAAAGCGCGAAACAATTGCATCTTTGCCCGCTGCAAATTCTATGCGTCTACCGACTTCGCAAAGCATCTGGTCACCAACACCATGGCCAAAACTATCGTTGATGCTTTTGAAACCATCAAGATCCAAATACAAAACCGCATAGTTGGTAGCTTCCTGAGTCGCGATGTGATTGTTGGTCAGTTCCTGAAAGGAAGAACGGTTGTGAAGATTGGTGAGATGATCCCGCGTCGAAAGGTGGGTTATCTGCGTTTCAGCGCGAACAACTTTCTCTTGATCGGCTTTCGCCTCTGTAACGATCTTGGCAAAAGAAGAGAGCTTCTCATTTCGATAAGTGGCAACGTCGCCAATCGTTTCATCGCCAATTTCAACGCCATCATTTGGCTCTGCATTACTCTCAGAGTGCCGCTTCAGCAATTGCGTCATGGTTTCAACATCAAACTCATCATCATGCTCACTGATGTTCAAGCCGATTTCTTCTTCCTCAGGAGTAACACGCAAGGCAATCAATTTTTCAGCAGCACTCATTGCGATCCAGGTCACACTAAATGACCAAACAGATGCAATAAGAACGCCCGCAATCTGGATCAGAAATTGATGGTGCCATGCCATTTCGAGGAGTTCTGGTTTTGCTAAGAAAGCAACAAGAATTGTGCCAACCGCGCCAGCAACCAGATGAACGGCTACCACATCAACCGGATCATCCAGCTTAAGTTCTTCCGCAATCATATTGGAACTAAAGACAGCCGCCATACCACCGATGAACCCAATCACCATCGCACCATAAAGTTCCACAAATGCACAACCCGCAGTAATTGCTACCAATCCACCGAGGATACCATTTCGTGCAGAACGTGGCTGAAAGACACCGCTCCTGTCGCAGGCGTCATGCAGAACCCCGGCAAGCCCCCCAAAGCTGAGGGCGGCAATCGTATTCAACACAATTGCTGAAAATTCAGAAGAACCGGGCCGTGACGCACCAGCATTGAAGCCGATCCAACCGATCACGAGAACCATAACGCCAAGGTTGGCAAGCAAGCTGGAATGCCCACGCATTTTCTGCAGTTTACCTTCAGCATCGTAACGGCCTATACGCGGCCCCAGCTTGATGATGGCTGCCAGAGCTGCAGCACCACCGATCACATGCACTACGGTCGAACCGGCGTAGTCTATAAAGCCGATATCAGAGAGAAAAGCCGGATTATTGAGAATGAGAGCATTGCCCCAAACAAGATGGCCGAACATCGGATAAATAATCGCCGCCATTGCGACGGTAATCACAATGTAGCCAGTATAGGTCATCCGTTCAGAGACAGCGCCCGAAATCAGCGTTGCTGCCGTCGCGCAAAACGCGAGTTGATACATAAAATGAAGTGC
>CALLHT010000023.1 GCA_938009335.1 uncultured Rhizobiaceae group bacterium | reverse complement strand
ATACCGAAACGTTGTGTGTAGCTAGGCTGGTTGCGTCTGTCCACCCGCTAAAGGGGTATGAAACCCGCTGGAACAAACAAAAAAGGCCGCAAGACAAAACTTGCGGCCAGAAGCGTGATCGCTCGGCGGGGACGGGTGCGGGGGATCACGCGTGTGAGACGGGGAATGGGGATATCCCCGTCAGGCAGAATGTTGGCTGGAAACTCAGCCTAAACTTACCCTTCAGCAGCGTTATCAAGACCTGATTCGAGCGGCGGCTCGTTTTCAGCCGGATCCGGCTTTTCGATCTCACCGTCAAGCAGGGTTTCAGCAATGAGGCCTGCATTCTGGCGAAGTGCCAACTCAATCTCGTTTGCAAGTTCGGGGTTTTCAGTGAGGAAGGTTTTGGAGTTTTCGCGACCTTGACCCAAACGCTCGGAATTATAGGAGAACCATGCACCGGACTTCTCCACAATGCCTGCTTTCACGCCCAGATCGAGTAGTTCACCGGTTTTGGAGACGCCTTCACCATACATGATGTCGAATTCGACCTGCTTGAATGGCGGTGCAAGCTTGTTTTTCACAACCTTGATACGGGTCTGGTTGCCCACAACTTCATCACGGTCTTTCACAGCGCCAATGCGGCGGATATCGAGACGAACGGAAGCGTAGAATTTAAGCGCGTTACCACCTGTTGTTGTTTCAGGCGAACCGAACATCACACCAATCTTCATGCGGATCTGGTTGATGAAGATCACCATCGTGTTTGATTTAGAGATGGAGGCGGTCAGTTTGCGTAGCGCCTGGCTCATCAAACGAGCTTGAAGGCCCGGTAGCGAATCACCCATCTCACCTTCAATCTCAGCACGTGGGGTGAGGGCCGCGACCGAATCGATCACCAGAACATCCACTGCACCGGAGCGCACAAGCGTATCCGCGATCTCCAATGCCTGTTCGCCTGTATCTGGCTGTGAAATAAGAAGTTCTTCAAGGTTTACGCCAAGTTTACGGGCATAGATTGGATCAAGCGCATGTTCCGCATCCACAAAGGCGCAAATACCACCGGTTTTCTGAGCTTCAGAGACCGTGTGTAGCGCCATGGTTGTTTTACCGGAAGATTCCGGACCGTAGATTTCAACGATACGCCCCTTTGGAAGGCCGCCAACACCAAGCGCAATATCAAGGCCAAGAGAGCCGGTAGAAATGGTTTCTATCTCAACCACTTGCTCGTTTTTGCCGAGCTTCATAATGGAACCTTTACCGAAGGCACGCTCAATCTGCCCCAGTGCCGCTTCAAGCGCCTTGGATTTGTCCACGTTGTTATCCTCTACCAATCTCAATGAATTTTGAGCCATCTGTAACATCCTTCCCCTATTGGGTGTAGTCCCCGGTTAACACTGTCCACGGTGAAAGTTTGCCGCTTTATGGTCGTGCAACCCTTAATGATGTTTTATTTGTACTTGATATGTTCTTATTTTGCAATATTCATAACATATTGAAAAATATAGAAAAAGCTAAAAAGTTCATTTATTGTTCTCATTTTGCGCCAGTTTTGAACTAGTTTTTATCAAGTTGAGAACATTTGTAGATTGGTTATCCGTAATAGGGTCCTTTTAGTCCCAGTTTTTCGATCATTGTTATATATTCGTTGGAGAGGCGGGTTAGCGATTCTGCCTGTTCGAGGGCCGTCATTTCCCGCTTGTCTTCAGATGTGTTGCTTATAGTTTGCCAAAGGTTCGCTAGTTCCTGGGTCGATTGCGTTAATGTCTGGAGATGTGCGCCTGTTGCAGCTGATGCTATCCGGTTCGGCGTTACTTTGCCGACGCCGGGCACGGTCACCGCGCCGCCATTGGTGTATCCCGCTGGCAAGTCGCCTTTCAGGTTCATCACGCGTTTCTCGGTGATGCAGGCGATGATCTGGTCGACTGCTTGCTTGGCGCCTTCCACGCGTGAGACATGTTCTGTGTCGGCTGCTGCGTGGGGAAGGAGTTCCAGCCTATCCGCATGGTTCTCCAATAGCGCTAAATACGGCACCATCGGTCCGGAAAGAGCGCCGGTGGCCGGGTCTTTGAAGAGGTCGGCATCAATTGCCGCATAGCGGATTTTGCCGCTGGAGAGGGCCGCATCCAAACTTTGCGCATCCACCACTTCGCCGCGATCATAGTTCACGACCACCGCGCCATCGTTCATTGCGTTGAGAATTTCGGCGTTGATTAGCCCTGCATTGGCGAAAGTGCCAGTTTCTGCATTGAGTGCGCCAAGGCCCGTATGCGGGGAGAGGGCGTCTGCGCCGGTTGCGGCTTCTAAAATGGATGATGCGTAGGTGAAGCCTTCCGATTCAATCCATTGTTGATGGTGCGGGCGGGCATAAATGCGCACCTTCATGCCAAAGGCTTTGGCAAGGTTGGCGACTTCGCGCCCGATATTACCATAGCCGATGACGGCGATTGTTTTTCCTTCGATCTTTTCGGTCGGGAATTCTGCCAGATTTTTGCCGGTGTCAAAATCTCCGGCGCAGGTGCGCGCGTGCAAGGTTTCCACATCCAGGTCAGGCAATACTTTCAAAAGCGCTTTCATCGCCATTTGG
This sequence comes from uncultured Rhizobiaceae group bacterium, assembly GCA_938009335.1. Lineage (GTDB taxonomy): Bacteria > Pseudomonadota > Alphaproteobacteria > Rhizobiales > Rhizobiaceae > JAALLB01. The sequence continues at coordinate 502 of CALLHT010000023.1, read as the reverse complement.
GCTGTCGCGCGGGAGTTAAAGCTCGGCGTGTTCATCAGTGGCGCTTCGCCGCCATCGCCATTGCCGCCGCCCCAAGAGGCCGCACCCATGTTTCCGGTGCCGGCACCAATGCGCACGCCGCCTTCGCGGAATTTGGAGGCCGCCGGAATGAAAGTAGCAGCCGCAATCAGCGCATCATATTGGCCGTCTTGTGTGATCGGCAGAATTTCATCTTCGCGGGAAAGGTCTGGCTGGTAAAAGAAATGAATGCCATTAGGGTAGGGTGCATCTCCCGCAAGACCCTCATGGAAGGTGTGACCTTGGAGTTCGATATAAGCCTTTACGGCAGAATGATCCGGAGCGCCGTTGGCGTCAAATTTCAGGCCGATCAAATCTGCAATCAATACTTTATAGGCTTTATCCATGGTCTTCTCCCGTCAGCAATGACCGAGTTTTATACGCCTATGAATGGAAGCGTAATCCCAAATGCGTCTTGAACCGTGCCTGTGACAAGATTCCCGGG
>CALLHT010000022.1 GCA_938009335.1 uncultured Rhizobiaceae group bacterium | reverse complement strand
GGGAAATTTCTCGGCCAAACATATACGCTTGATACGGTAGTTTTGGACGAAGAACAGGACGGCATTTCTGAAGCGCAAGCTCTCTTAACGCGCCACCCCATTCTCCTTGTTAATGCCAATGCAGAGCGGCTCCAGGCAATTTCTGAATTAACCGAAGCAGACAATACCATTGTCTTTAATATTGCAGCCCGAGACAATGAATTGCGCGATGGCGCCTGTCTTGCAAATACCTTTCATACGATTCCCTCACGCATGATGCTCACCGATGCTCTTGCTCAATTTGCTGTCAAAAAACGCTGGTCAGATTGGGTGATTATTGCCGGCGCGTTGGAGGCGGATAAAGCTTACGCAGCATCGTTGGAGCGATCTGCAGCAAAGTTTAGGCTTAATCTTGCAGAGCGCAAAGACTGGGCTTTCGATGCTGACATGCGCAGGAATGCTTCACAGGAAGTCCCGCTCTTCACCCAAGATTTTCCAGATCACGATATGCTGGTCATCGCCGATGAAGCGAATGATTTTGCGCGTTACGTGATGTTTAATACATGGCTGCCGAGGCCTATCGGCGGCGCTGAAGGCATCAAGCCCTCCGCCTGGAGTGCGTCCGTGGAACAACATGGTGCTGCCCAGCTACAAAGCCGATTTCAAGAACTGGCAAATCGGCAAATGCGCTCAATCGATTACGCAGCATGGGCTGCAATTCGAAGCATTGGAGAAGCCGTAACACGAACAAAGTCCGATAATGTCGAAGAACTTCGCCGTTACATGGTGTCAGACAAATTTCAACTGGCAGGCTTCAAGGGACGTGCGCTGACTTACAGAGATTGGAACGGACAACTGCGACAGCCCATACCTCTTTCGCATCCAGGTGCTGTGGTTGCGCTTGCCCCGCTTGAAGGCTTTTTACACCAGTTCAATGAACTCGATACCCTCGGATTGGATAAACCTGAATCAAAATGCACAGCCTTTGGAGGCTCACAATGAGATCACTACTGACAGCCGTTTTGATGTTGTCCGCAACGTCAACGCTTGCAGATGAAATCTGGATATCCAATGAAAAGGACGACACGATTAGTGTGATCGACATTGAAACCTTGGAGGTTACCCGTACTCTTGAGGTGGGTGAAAGACCGCGGGGGATTACTTTTTCACGGGACCATTCAGTTCTCTATTTATGCGCATCAGACAGTGACACAGTACAGGTGATTGATCCGGAAACGGGCAAGATTTTGTATGAGCTTCCATCTGGTGAGGACCCCGAGCAATTTGTCCTGCACCCGAACAACAAGCATCTTTACATCGCAAATGAAGACGACGCGATTACGACCGTTGTAGATGTGGAGACAAGACGTGTAATTGCGCAAATCGATGTGGGTATAGAACCGGAAGGCATGGCTGTATCTCCTGATGGTGCATTATCGATCACCACATCCGAAACCACCAATATGGCACACTGGATCGACACCAGTACCAATCAGATCATAGCAAACACACTGGTTGATCAACGCCCACGCCATGCGGAATTTACACTTGATGGCAAAGAGCTATGGGTGAGTGCAGAAATTGGCGGAACGATCTCAATATTCGATGTTGAGACACAGGCTGAGAAAGGCAAGATATCCTTCGAAATTCAGGGCGTACATAAAGATCGTGTTCAACCTGTTGGCTTTGAGATGACCAAGGACGGTAAATATGCTTTTGTGGCGCTTGGCCCATCAAATCATATCGCAGTTGTTGATCAGAAGACTTATGAAGTGCTCAACTATATTCTTGTAGGACGTCGCGTATGGCATATGGCGTTTGATCGGGACGAGACAAAACTGTTCACCACCAACGGCGTCTCGGGTGATGTGACCGTAATCGACGTTGAAAAGCTTGAGCCTATCAAAACAATAAAAGTCGGGCGTTTCCCATGGGGCGCTGCTTTCCGGCCAACAAGCGGATAGAGAGGAATAGAAACGGTGAAAACATTAGTAGCGATTGCAGTCTCTGTATTGATGATTTCTGCGCCTGCTTGGGCTGACGACGACAACGGATTTGGCCAAGCTGGTGTTCTATCGAAAAAGAACCGCGGAGAAATTCCCGAACTTGTGTTATCAGCTGGAGAGCCCTTGCTTGCTTCAGGCAAGATAAAGTTAAAATCCGGCACCTACTACGAACTGGAAATAACCGCGGACGGCAGTCAGGAATTGCAGCTTGCAGGTTCCGGTTTTTTCCGCTCGATCTGGATCGACGAGATCGTCATAGAAGGAATTGAGATCCGGCCATTTGGTGTGGAAAGTTTAGAATTTGACGAAGCAGGAACAGCGGAAATCAGTTTTCTTGCGATCAAACCAGGCACCTATTCCTTTGGAGTACCCGGCAGTGAATTACAACGTGTAGAGATTGTCATTGAATAGTTTTGGCCTCAGGGTCGCTGGGCTTAGCCATCACTACGGCTCAAAATGCGCGCTCAATGATATCAGCTTCGACATTGAACGCGGAAACTTCTGCGCATTATTGGGTCCCAATGGAGCGGGAAAATCGACGCTTTATGCTTTGTTATGTCGGTTGATCTCTGCCCAGCAGGGTACCATCATCATAGACGGTCTGGATATTGCAAAGAACCCTAGGCGTGCGCTGGCCAAGATGGGAATTGTCTTTCAACAACCAACACTTGATCTGGATCTTACCGTTCAGCAGAACCTTAGCTACTTTGCCGGACTTCATGGTCTGTCCGGCAAAGAAGCGCGGCTTGCAATGGGGAAAGCGTTAGATCGCCTATCAATGGGTGAGCGCGAGAATGAGAAAGTTAGAGCACTTAATGGCGGACATCGGCGGAGAATGGAAATTGCCCGCGCGCTCATTCATAACCCTTCCGTTTTGTTACTAGACGAAGCCACCGTTGGATTGGATGCACAAACCCGTAGAGAGATTACTGCACATGTTCACGCACTGGCGGAGTTAGATGATTTAACGGTGATCTGGGCGACACATCTTGTGGATGAAGTGTGGCCTGATGACCGGTTAATGATTCTGCACCAAGGAAAGATCATTCGTGATGGTATTACGAAGGAGATCAGTGAAGGCAATACTTTGGCGGAAACATTCGCTAACCTCACAGAAAGCGAAGATGCATGAGAGCCATGTTTCGAGCCATGTTTGCCATCATCCTTCGCGAAACCATTCGGTTTGTTTCGCAACGTGGCCGCTTTATAGCTTCTTTGGTAAGGCCTCTGGTTTGGCTCGTGGTATTCGCGGCCGGATTTAGAGCTGCACTTGGTCTATCAATAACGCCGCCATATCAAACCTATATAACCTATGAGATTTACATCGTTCCCGGGTTATGTGGGATGGTACAGCTATTCAACGGCATGCAGTCTTCGCTCAGTCTGGTTTATGATCGCGAAATGGGATCCATGCGGCTGCTGCTTACAAGCCCAATGCCCAGATGGTGGCTTCTATTTTCCAAACTGTTGGCAGGAACCTTGGTGTCGATTGTTCAGGTCTATGCGTTTCTATTGATTGCGGGCTTGTTTGGAATCGACTTCTCGCTTCTGGGTTATCTATACGCTTTGCCAGTTTTAATCCTGAATGGCTTGATGCTTGGCGCGCTGGGGCTTTTCCTTTCTTCCACGATAAAACAACTCGAAAACTTTGCTGGCGTGATGAATTTTGTGATTTTCCCAATGTTCTTTCTTTCAACCGCGCTTTACCCACTTTGGAAAATGGCAGAAGCGTCTACTCTGCTAAGAGATATATGTGCCTTCAATCCCTTCAGTCATGCGATTGAACTGCTCCGCTTCGCTCTATACGAACAGTTTAATGGAACCGCCCTAGTTTGGGTCATTGTGTCTTTAGGCATATTTCTTGGCGCAAGTATCTGGGGCTATAATCCGGCGCGGGGGAAAATTCTTGGCCGTTAGCGATTTTAACTGGAATATGATATTGTGTTCTCATGTACAAAATTACGATTAGTCTCTGTCTCCTCATTTGTCTTTGTATTCCGACGTGGGCGAACGATGACACGTTTGATCCGGGAGGCACTTTGAACCCTGATGAAATGAGCCTCAATTCAGCGCTTCAAAAAGCCATTCAAGGTGATGTGGGAATGGTTGTTTGTTCCCAAGGGTATTTGATGACGAAGAAGGGAAGCCATGAGGAAGCCCGGAAGATTTTTGAGAACTGCGCTAAGGCTGGATACACCGGCACCATGACTTGGATGTCTTATATGGAACAAAACGGATTTGGCGCACCAGAAGATGCTACCGCCTCTGCTCAATGGGATGAGAAGGCCGCTGCTTTGGGAGACCCAATAGGCGAGTTCAACTACGGACTGAATCTGTTGCGGGGGTATGGGATAGAGAAAAACGAAGAACTTGGACGAACGTTTGTAGATCGAGCTGCGGAGCGTGGGGTTAAAGCTGCAAAGCAACTGCAAGATTCCGGCTACGACTATAAATCGGTAACGCCGGATGCTGATGAATGGAAGTTCGAGAAAAAGCTCTATTAGGCTCAGGCCCTTATTCAATCACAATTTTTGGCAGCCAATGGCTCTCGGGATATCCTTCTTCCAGATCAACCTCTCGAATTGGACGTAAATTTCCTGCCTCTGGCGGAACACCTAGTTTATCCATGTCCATCTCATAAAGGGTGCCGGCCAAGCGTTCACCATCCTCCTCCAGTTGGTAGTAAACTCCGTTCCACATGTTGATGCCGTATTCCGATGCGCCTTTCCAGATGAACAACAGATCATATTCAAGGTCTGTCAAATCAGTCGCGCTGATGTTTCTGCGGATTTCATAAGGATATGGCACTCTGCACCAATGTTTAGTCTCTCCTTCCAAACATTTGAACGGGCGCATTGACAGAAAGTGCTCTCCGAAACGGGTATCATTCCAATCAATTTCGTAAGTCGTGCGGCCCTCTTTGTTCGAGAATGCAATCGTACCAACGGCAATAGATGTACCATCTTCCTGCTGCAGTTTGATCTGCTTTTCACCCTGGAATGTAAACGCATATGAAGCGGTTGTGCTTGCAAAACCCAGCACCCCAAAACCTAACGCAAGTGATAAAAACTTCTTCATGCTCTCCTCCACAAATCAGTTCCATAGCGTTGCGAATTGAAGCTTGCAAGTTGCCGGGAGTCAATTGCAACGCCCTATACTTTAGACGCCCTCGTCATGTTTCGCATTTAGGAGTATCATATCTAAAACAACCAAGTCGTAATCAGGTTCATGGTAGCAAAGATGATTGAGGCGAGCGCAGATACGGGCGGTGAAGAACTAAGTTTCCTGATTGTGGATGATCATCCGCTCTTTCGCGAAGCACTGCATTTTGCAGTTAGCGCGACCTACCCTGATGCAGATATTGAAGAAAGCGCAAGCCTGACAGAAGCTTTGGAACGGCTTGGTACACATGCCAACTTTGATCTTGCTTTGCTAGACTTGAAGATTCCAGATGCAAATGGGTTTGATGGATTACTGAAACTACGAACTCTGTATCCACGATTACCGATCGTTGTTGTTTCAGGCCATGAGGACCATGACATTGTCAAATCCGCATTGTCTTACGGCATAGGCGGTTTCATCCCAAAATCGACACGCAAAGATGAACTCACCGCAGCGATAAAATCTGTCATTGAAGGCAATGTATATTTGCCGAACGGGTTTCAGGAAACTGATAGTGCCGAAAACAGAGTAGAACCATCTGCTCTGGATATTGCTTCATTCACGCCACAACAGTTACGGGTCATAGGAATGATCAGAGACGGGATGCTAAATAAGCAAATTGCCTTTGAACTTAATGTCAGCGAAACCACTGTGAAGGCACATGTCTCAAAAATTCTCAGAAAACTTGGGGTGACTAACCGAACACAAGCTGCGATGGAAATTGAAAAGCTACATGCATCAGATTTAATGGCTCAGCGGTACGGGCTGTAAACGGTAAGATTAAGTTGCCGCAATCATATGGCTCAAAAGCGCGCGCAGTCTTGCAGGCTTAACCGGCTTTTGCATCAACTCCATGTCCATATTTCTAATTTTCTGATCCAGCGCTTTGGTGGGATCCGCAGTGATAATCAATGCAGGGATTGATGAGCCTACATACTCTTGTACGACTTGCACCGCCATCGTGCCTAAATCGCCATAGTCCAAATGCTGATCTGCTATGATCATGTCCGGAGTCCAATTTGTGTCTCCTAACATTGCAACGGTACCTTCAACCGTACTGCTCACTCGCACATCACATTTCCAGCTTTGCAGCAACGTCACCATTGCAGTAATGCCGGCTGGATCATTCTCGATTAACAGAACTTTGCGGTTCTCAAATTTAACCGATGAAATTGCTCCGTTTCTAAACTCAGATTTAGGAGCCATTGCCTCGCCCATTCTTCCTTGTTCAACCAGCAGCGAGAAACGGGTGCCTGAACCGATTTTTGAGCGTAGGGTAAGATCATGTCCCAATGCATTCGCCATGCGCCGCACAATCGAAAGCCCAAGCCCTAGACCGTTATTGGCTTCGCGCTGGTGCCCACTTGGCAGCGCGCCGCGGTTAAACTCTTCAAAGATATTTTCTTGTTGATCAACTGGTATGCCGGTGCCCGTATCTAGTACGTCAACTTTGACACCAGCAGACTCCGGATTTACGGATACAACGACGCCGCCTTTTTGCGTATACCTGAGGGCATTGGAAACAAGGTTTTGCAAGATCCTGCGAAGCATGGTTCGGTCACTGTTTACGAACACATTAGGATCACCCAAAAACCTGAACTCCAGCCCGGCTTCTTCAGCGATTGGTGAAAAATCTGAACGGATGCCATCAATCAAGGTCGACAATTTGAACGTTTCAACACGCGGATTGGCGACCCCCGCATCCAATTTTGAAATATCAATCAGGATCCCCAAAAGTTCGCTCATAGTTTCGAGCGAACGCTCGATTTGTTTGGCTAGTTCCTTGCCTAAATCCGTTTCTTGCAAGTCTGCCAACACAGATATCGAAAGAAGCGCAGCATTTAACGGTTGAAGAACATCATGGCTAGCGGCAGCCAGAAACTTTGTCTTAGAGAGATTTGCCTTGTCTGATGTGTCCTTGGCTTCTGCCAATTCAACATTAGCTTTTTCGATTTTGCGCAAAGCAAGGGTGAGTTCGTCAGTTCTGCTTTTGACCTGCCCCTCCAGGCTAATCGCTGTTTGAAATAACGAGAATGCGTTGCCCTGCTGATCCATTGCGCTTTCCACGCGATTGAGCAGCGCATTATTAATTTTACGCAATTGCTCCATATCAGTGATGTGGTCAAGCGACATGTTCAACGGCTTCCTGATGTTTCGGAGCGGCAAACGCAACGCCGGTCAATGTCTGATTCAAATGCATCGAACGGTATTGCTCGCCGTATGTGTTAAAGCCCACCACATTGTACGATTGATAAACTTGCGAAATGGTGCGGGTGACTTGGCGATTGCTCGCGTCAATTTTCCGCAAAATACAATCAAACCCCAAGATGAAATCTATCCCGCCCATCGTTTCATCAATTTCACGCAGCTTCTTCTTAGTTGTTTCTACCATTCCTGTGGGTTCTGCGACCGTCAGGACGATGCCGTCATCAATTGCACAGAAGAATGTAAGAGAGCCATCATCGTTGACCTTTTGGATAGAGCGGCAAAAATATTCGCCGCCGACCTTTAACACGAGCGGATGGGACGCAAAGCTTTGTGGTGCAAGATCTACCGGGCTACTGTGTATGGTTTGGGAATATGTCTCGGCAGCGGGCGTTCCGTTAAATTCCCATACAACGCGTTTATCGGGTTCCGACTGAGTAACCACTAATTTCTGGCCAGTTGGAACAAAATTTTCTGTCTTGAAAACTTGAAACTCGATCTTGGATTTCATCATCAAGATGATTGCCGAATTCTCTAGGCGCTTTCCATCCAAAATCAGGTTTGTTTTGTCGAACTTCATATTGTCGCCTGCCGACCCGCCAAGAAGCGGAATGTCTTCAAAGCCCCAGTGGAGTGCTGCTGCGAGCGCTTCCTCACTGTTTGATAAGCCATCCATCAGGCAAATTGCCAACGGCCAATAGTGTTCGTTGGATGTTTCGTCAAAGAACTCTGTCTTCTGTTTGGATATCTGGGCAACCAGGGTTTCCATGTCCGCGTGCTCACGACTAACCAAAGGGAAAGCGGATATCTCAAAATATGTTTTAGGAAAGAGCATGACCAACACGTTGCCGTCAGTCATACCGTCCGGCGTTAATTCGCCTGCGGTAGAACATGCGGCATACTTAAGATCCGGAATATGCTGCTGCATCAATTCGGCAATAGACGTTGGTTCCCAAGCTGAATTTGAAAACAGAACGAGTGCAAAGCCATAGGTATTTTCCGCGTGATGGTCGGCGAGCTGCTTCCCCAGCTCATTGACCTGCGATGCATTCGCACAAAGGCACGTTACACCGTTTTCATAAACGGTCTTGCTCTCCAGCATTTTCCTCCTCCAAGAAATGACTGGTATCCTATTTTGTTTTATCTTTTCATGAATAGGAATGAACAACAACCGCTTTGTGATCACCGAGCCTACATCCGGTTTGAACGCTTCTTCATCGGCGCAAGTGACCGAAAGTACACCTTCTACCCCTTAGAGATGTAAACAATACTCTTTTCTAAATATGGGCCTGCTCCTTTTGTTTTTGGGGAACGGGGGCTTGAAAGCTGCACGTTTCCTTGGCAGGCTAGACATATTGAGGAGGAGAGATTTATGTCATCTTTAACTATGACGGTAAACGGCTCGGAAGTTTCTGGGGACGTAGAAGACCGTACATTACTTGTTGAATTTATTCGAGAACATCTGAGGCTCACAGGAACCCATGTTGGTTGTGATACATCGCAATGCGGCGCGTGTGTCGTTCATGTGGACGGCAAGGCTGTGAAGTCGTGCACCATGCTGGCTGCTCAAGCCAATGGCTGTGATGTAACTACGATTGAAGGTGTTGCTAATGGCGATCTGCATCCAATGCAGACAGCGTTCAAGGAAAATCATGGTCTTCAATGCGGTTTCTGTACACCCGGTATGATTATGTCTGCCATTGATATGGTCAATCGCAAAGGCAAAGATCTGGATGAAGCAACGATCCGCTCTGAACTTGAAGGCAATATTTGCCGCTGCACAGGGTACCATAACATCGTTAAGTCAATCCAGGATGGCGCAAGCAAGATGTAAGTCAGGCGGTGACGGATTGGTGCATTGGTTTTTTACACAAAACTTCACCAATCCTACAAAGCGCCACCTGAATTTTGCAACGCGTAAAACGCATCAAATTTAAATTTGAAAGGAGTGGAATTTGAGAACGGTTCAGAAGGTTAGCACTGGTAGTCGCCGAACCTTCGCGTAACGAGCTAAAAATCAAGTTCACACTGAGGAGGAGACATTATGAGTGAAGGAATTGGCGCACGGGTTCTGCGCAGGGAAGACAAGAGATTTATCACCGGGTCAGGCAAATATACTGATGATGTGAAGAATGATCGTCAGTGCTATGCGGCATTTGTTCGTTCACCACACGCCCATGCCCGCGTTAAGGGCATAGACAAATCTGCCGCGGAAGCGATGGCAGGTGTTGAAGGCGTCTTTGATGGTCATCAGTTAACAGGTGACGGGATTGGCAACATTATTTGCGGTTGGGCGGTAACATCAAAAGACGGCTCGCCAATGAATATGGGTGCTTGGTCAGCGCTTGCGACTGAGTTCGTGCGCTATGTGGGCGATGCGGTTGCGGTTGTGATTGCTGATTCACCGGCAAATGCGAAAACCGCTGCTGAAGCTGTTGAAGTAGATTATGAAGTACTTGCTGCCGTTGTTGCGCCGGACAAGACACTGGAAAGCGGTGCACCGCAAATCCATCCGGAAGCGCCGGGTAATTTGATCTATGACTGGGAAATTGGTGAAAAAGACGCTACCGAAGCGGCAATTGCCGGTGCAGCGTATGTCTGTGAAATGGACATCACAAATAACCGTGTTGCGCCAAATCCAATGGAGCCACGGTCTGCTGTTGCGACCTTTGATCCGTCAGAAGATCACTACACGCTTTATACAACATCGCAGAACCCACACGTGGCACGTTTGGTTCTATCTGCCTTCTATCAGGTTGCGCCCGAACATAAGCTGCGGGTAATCGCGCCAGATGTGGGTGGTGGGTTTGGAGCCAAGATCTACATCTATCCTGAAGAGATTGTCTGTCTCTGGGCTTCCATGAAAACCAAACGTTCGGTTAAGTGGACATCTGACAGAACAGAAGCATTCCTGACAGATGCCCATGGTCGCGATCATATCTCGACCGCGAAAATGGGCTTTGACGCCAACAACAAGATTGTTGGTTTCCAGGTAGACACGATTGCGAACCTCGGCGCTTACATGTCGCTGTTCTCGTCTTCAGTGCCAACTTACCTTTATGCAACTCTCCTCTCTGGCCAGTACAACATCGCAAATATCCATGCGAATGTGCGTGCTGTGTATACCAACACCACTCCGGTGGATGCGTATCGCGGTGCAGGTCGGCCAGAAGCTTGCTTCCTGATTGAACGCATGATGGAAACGGCAGCTCGCGAGCTCGGTGTTGATCCGGGTGAATTGCGTCGCGCAAACTTTGTGCAAGAGTTCCCGCATCAGACACCCGTTATTATGGCGTATGACAGCGGTGATTTTGAAGCCAACCTTGATGCAGCGAAAGCAGCTTCAGACTGGGATGGTTTTGAAGCACGTCGCTCAGAGGCCGCATCGCGCGGAAAACTGCGTGGTATCGGTATGTCGTCTTACATTGAGGCGTGTGGTATTGCACCATCGGCTGCTGTTGGCTCACTTGGGGCCGGTGTTGGCCTTTGGGAATCTGCTGAAGTGCGCGTCAATCCGGTTGGCACAATCGAGGTCTTGACGGGCTCTCATGCCCATGGTCAGGGACACGAAACAACCTTCGCACAGGTCATCACGGACCGCTTTGGCATTCCGCATGACAATGTTCAGATCGTACACGGTGATACGGACAAAGTTCAGTTCGGCATGGGAACCTATGGTTCGCGCTCCGGTGCGGTTGGCATGTCAGCGATTGTAAAGGCACTCGACAAAGTCGAGGCCAAAGCGAAAAAGATCGCGGCCCATTTGCTGGAAGCGGATGAAGGCGATATCGTCATCGAGAACGGCGAAGTAAAGGTCGCTGGTACTGATAAAACCCTAGGCTGGCATGAAGTGTGTCTGGGTGCTTACACAGCACACAATCTTCCAGAAGGCATGGAGCCAGGTCTCAAAGAAGGTGCGTTCTACGATCCATCGAACTTCACATTCCCGGCAGGCTGTTACATCTGTGAGGTGGAAGTTGATCCTGATACAGGAACAACCGAAATTGTTCAGTTCGTAGCCTCAGATGACTTTGGAACGATCATCAATCCTATGATTGTTGAAGGTCAAGTTCACGGCGGCATCGCACAAGGGGTCGGTCAGGCCATGCTTGAACAGGCCGTATATGATGACAGTGGTCAGCTTCTGACCGGTTCATATATGGACTACACCATGCCACGCGCAGATGATCTACCAAGTTATACGGTCAGTCACGAAACCACCGTTTGCCCAGGCAACCCGCTCGGCATCAAAGGCTGCGGAGAGGCTGGCGCTATCGGCTCACCGCCTGCAGTCATCAATGCAATCACGAATGCGATTGGCAATAACGATCTCTCAATGCCCGCAACACCATCAAAAGTATGGGCGGCGCTTCAGGCATCATCCATGAAGCAAGCGGCAGAGTAAGGAGGAAGCAACATGTACAATACAAATTATCATAGAGCTGAAAGCACGGATGATGCGATTGCCAAACTTGGCGCTTCCGATGATGGCAAGTTCGTCTCCGGCGGACAAACGCTTATTCCAACCATGAAGCAGCGACTCGCGGCACCTTCTGACTTGATTGACTTGTGTCACATAGAGGCCATGAAGGGCATCACAATTGATGGCAATCAGATCACCATCGGGGCGGCCACGTGCCATGCTGATGTGGCGACATCGAAAGAGCTTGCTGCGGTATGTCCTGCAATTTGCGATCTTGCGTCTCACATTGGCGATCCGCATGTACGCAACATGGGCACGATTGGTGGCTCAATTGCCAACAATGACCCAGCGGCAGACTATCCATCTGCCATGATGGCGTTGAATGCTCAGATCATGACCAACAAACGTACTATCGACACAGACGACTTCTTTACTGGCATGTTTGATACAGCTCTTGAAGAAGATGAGATCATCACTGCAGTAACGTTCCCTGCTCCCGCGAAAGCGGCCTACTCAAAGTTCCCTAACCCGGCATCGCGTTATGCTATGGCTGGCGTCTTTGTTGCCAAGCTCAAGAACGGCATGGCTCGCGTCGGTGTTACAGGTGCTGGATCAGATGGTGTCTTCCGCCATGAAGGCATGGAAGAGGCCCTCACATCTGATTGGTCGGCTGACGCAATTGCAGATGCAAGCGTTGATGAGGGTGATATGCTTTCAGACCTTCACGGTGATGCTGCATACCGCGCCAACCTTGTGAAGGTTATGGCAAAGCGGGCTGTAGAAAAAGCTGGATAAAGCCTGCTAAGCATAACTCTGACAACAAGTTCAGAACGAGAGATGGCCCCTCTGATTGGGGCCATTTTCATTAGGTGCAGTCAGGCATCAAAGAATACCGTTTCGTTTTCACCTTGTAGATGAATATCGAAACGATAGCTCGCGTCCGCCACTTTTGCTGCAATCAGCGTTGCGATACTATTTTGATCCGTGATCAAAGCGAGAACCGAATCGTTCGCATTCGCTTCGACCTCATCCGGAAAGTAAAGTCTGGTATGTAGCCCGCGATTTATGCCTCTTGCCACAATCCAGAACGTAATATGCGGAGCGTGCCTTACGCCCATGTTGTCAATTACAGCGCCCGGCTTCACGGTTTCAAAACAAAATCCGCCCGTTTGAGCATCGCAAGCAGCCCTGCCCCACCCGTCAAACAAAGGGTCCGCTTCTCCACGTGTCTCAAGGGGAGACCTAAAAAGACCTGAATAATCTGCTTGCCAAATTTCCACCATCGCATCGGTGACAGGCGCGCCCTTACCATCATAGACACTTCCAGAAATTTGAATGCCCTCACCTTTCACTCCGTCTTTGATGAGGGAGCTGCCTAAATCGGCTTTGCCGGTATTCAGTCCGGCAAACTTAGGAGTACACCCAATATGAACGTATGGTCCGGCGGTTTGGGATGGAGTTTGTAGCAACCGTTTTGACGAAACACTCATATCAAAGGCCATCCATTTGGTTTTCAAAAAAGGTCTGTTCCCTTCCCCGCAAGACAATATCAAAATGATAGGCTCTTGCATCCATTGGCACGGTACGTTCCATATCAAGCCTGCCAATCAGACTTTGAACGGCCTCTGGCGACGTAATCGTTCCAACAATTGGGCAAAGACGGATATGCGGATCACCTTCAAAATACATTTGAGTGATCAGACGTTGCGCAAAGCTTGGCCCGAACACGCTGAAATGAATATGCGCAGGACGCCAATCATTTGGCCCGTTCGGCCAAGGATAAGGCCCGGGCTGCACGGTCCAGAACTCGTATGACCCATCAGCTTTCGTAATTACTCTTCCACATCCTCCAAAATTCGGATCAAGTGCCGCGATGTATCCCTCTTTAACGTGACGATATCGCCCGCCTGCATTCGCCTGCCAAATTTCCAACAGTGCGTTTGGAACTGGATTGCCATTTTCATCTGATACGCGGCCATGAACGATAATCCGTGGCCCAATCGCGCTTTCGCCAGAAGCAGCGAAATTATGGATCAAGTCATGATCCAATTCCCCAATGATGTCGTGTCCGAAAACCGGACCTGTCACCTCTGCCAAAGTTGTTGGGAATGAAATTGGAGGCTGCTTTGGACTTCGCAATATGGAGGACTTATAATCTTGCGAGTAGGCTTTGGGTTGCCTTTCAGCGTCCCAATTAGAAAAAATGCCATCTGAGCCTTTTGCACTCACAGTTCTACACCCATTTCAGCAAAGGTCGCTTTTGCAATTTTGATCGCATGATTGGCATTTGGAACACCGGCATAGACTGCAACATGCATGAAGGCCTGCATAATCTCATCCGGAGTGGCGCCCGTGTTTCGGCTGGCCCGTATATGCATGGGGATTTCATCAAAGTTTCCACAAGCTGCCAACAATGCAAGAGTTAGAAGTGATCGATCTCTTCGCGATATTGTATCATCCGACCACAACGTGCCCCATGCGCCTTCTGTGATCATTTCCTGAAAAGGTTTGTCGAAATCCGTCTTGCTGGTTTCAGCACGATCTACGTGATCGCTTCCTAAAACTTCCCGCCTGGTTTTCATGCCCTTATCGTAGCGATCTGACATTAGTTTTCCCTCTTCACCATTCAGTAGGGTAAGCCCACATAGTTTTCCGCCATTGCCTTTTGTGCAGAAGCATTGGAACGCAAAAACTCCAATTCAGCAATTTGCATTTTCGCATCAAACTCCGATTGATCGGGATTCTGATGCATCAATGATGAGAACCACCAGGAAAACCTCTGCGTTTTCAAAACACGCTTCAACGCTTTCTGTGAATAATTCTGGATTCCTTCATCAGAGCCTTGTTTATAAAATTCCAGCAAAGCATTGTAGAGATAATACACGTCCGAAGCGGCTGTGTTGAGGCCTTTTGCTCCTGTTGGCGGCACAATGTGAGCGGCATCACCGCACAGGAACAAACGCCCCCACTGCATAGGCTCGCACACGAATGATCGTAGCGGCGCAATGGATTTTTCAATCGATGGCCCAACCACAAGGCGTTCTGCGAATTCACTAGGGATACGACGCTTTAACTCATCCCAAAACTGATCATCTGTCCAATCCTGCGGCGTTTCATTGATAGAGCACTGGATGTAGTAACGGCTGAGAGCATTGTTGCGCATCGAACACAGCGCAAAGCCACGGTTTGAGTTTGAGTAAATCAGCTCATGATTGACGGGCGGCGTTTCACTAAGAATACCCAGCCATCCAAATGGATAGATTTTCTCATATTCGGTTCTTACTTCGGCAGGGATGGACGTTCGACTCACACCATGGAAGCCATCGCACCCGGCAATAAAATCGCACTGAATTGTTTTCTTCACACCCTCATGGGTAAGCGATACTGTCGGCGCTTGGCTCTTGGCTTCCTGTATCTCAACATCCTCGACTTGGAATAGAGTGGTTGCGTCCGTTTTCCCACGCGCTTCATAAAGATCACGGGTTACTTCTGTCTGACCATAGACGGTGACAGACGATCCGGTCAGCTCTTTGAAATCAAGTCTGAACGTTTCTTCTCCGTATGAGATCAATGTGCCGTCATGCGTGAAACCTTCAGAATGCAGGCGGTCGGCACAATCGGCTTCTTCCAGAAGACTGACAAAACCACGTTCCAAAACACCTGCCCTAATACGGGAAAGAACATAGTCTTTTGTTTGACGCTCAACCACGACTGTATCAATGCCGTGCTTATGCAAGATTTGCCCTAGCAAGAGCCCCGACGGTCCGCCACCGATGATGACAACCTGCGTCCGCATCAGTTCGGAACCTTAAGCGATTCGACATTTCTCTCAACGTGCAACTCGGCGCCCGTCAAAGACTGTAATTCGTCCAGGGACATGGCATCGATCTTCTCACGTAAAACAAAACCTTGCGCGGCAACATCGATAACCGCCAAAGATGTATAGATGCGTGAGACGCATCCCAGTCCGGTTAGTGGCAACGTGCACGATTGAACAAGCTTGGGATCGCCATTTTTGGTTACATGATCCGTTACAACTGCAACACGTTTAACACCATTGACCAAGTCCATTGCGCCACCAACAGCGGGAACCCCTTTTCCGCCGGTGGACCAATTGGCGAGATCGCCATTTTCTGCCACCTGATAAGCGCCCAGAACTGCAAGATCGAGATGCCCGCCACGCACCATGGCAAATGAATCTGCGTGATGAAAAATTGACGCGCCGGGGTTAAGCGTTACCGCCTTTTTCCCTGCATTGATCAAATCCCAATCTTCCTCGCCTTGTGCAGGTGCATCCCCAAACCCAAGAATTCCATTTTCAGTGTGATAAATGACCTCCCGACCGTCCGGTTGGAAGTTCGCAATCATTTCGGGGAAGCCAATTCCCAGGTTCACATATGACCCATCTTCAATGTCTTGGGCTGCCCGCCAGGCAATCTGCGCATTGGTGAGCTTTATCTTGTCTAGGGCGCCACTCATGTAACGCTTCCTTCCGGATAACGCGCGTCCATCCGATTTAGGGTTTCTTCCTGTGCAGGATCCGAAATTTCTACAACCCTGTCGACAAAGATACCCGGTGTCACAACCTGCTCCGGTAGAATTTTTCCAACATCAACAAGACTGCCGGCTTGAACGATGGTTGTTTCCGCAGCCATTGCCATTAACGGACTAAAGTTCCGCGCTGCCATGCGAAAGGTCAGATTTCCCATCGTATCCGCAACTTCAGCCTTTATCAGAGCAAAATCCGCTTTCAACCAGCGCTCCTGAAGGTAGGATTTGCCTTCGAATTCTTCAACAGGTTTACCCTCGGCTAATTCTGTTCCAACACCTGTGGGCGTGTAAAACGCCGGGATACCTGCTCCACCTGCCCGAATACGCTCGGCTAATGTACCTTGAGGAACAAGTTCCAAATCGATTTTCCCGGATGTGTAAAGATCCGCAAAGGATTGAGTATCGCGCCCACGTGGAAAGGAACACACCAATTTCTTGACACGTTCCTGACGGATAAGCGCTGCCAATCCAATATGACCATTGCCGGCGTTGTTATTAATGATCGTGAGATTACGTACGCCAGTATCGATCAAGGCGTGGATCAATTCGATTGGAGCACCTGAACCACCAAACCCACCAATCATGAGGGTTGATCCGTCCTTGATTTGGGAAACAGCTTCCGCTGCGGTTGGTAACGTCTTGTCCATGGCTTAACTATATCCGGCGACGAGGCCAAATCCAAACCGGATCAAAGCATTTCTACAAGCTTGATGCGCTGGATTTTACCGGATGGGCCTTTGGGTAATTCAGGTAAGACATGGATTTTATCTGGAGACTTAAACTTTCCAAGTTTTTCCTGGCAGATTGCCAACAATTCTGTTTCAGAAGCGCTGGATGTCTCACTCAATTTGACAGCTGCCTCCACGCGTTGGCCGTAATCTTTACACGCAACCGGAAAGGCTGCTGCTTCAATCACGTCCGGGTGGCAGTAAAGCGCTTCATCAACCTCGCGCGGCGCGATGTTCTCACCACCTTTAATGATAAGCTCTTTCAAGCGTCCCGTTACAAACACATAGCCATCTTCATCCATGCGCCCCAAATCTCCCGTTCGCAACCAGCCGTCTTTGGTGATGGCCTCTGCAGTTGCCTCAGGATTCTTGAGGTATCCGCCTAGTACATTTTCTCCACGCACGAGAATTTCGCCCTCTACACCGCGCGCAACTTCCTTTTGGTTCTCATCGCCAATAGCAATCTCATTTCCAAAGGCAATACCGGGTGAACCAATCTTGCGCGTTTCGGGTGGTAGTGGATTGGAAAGAATTTGTGCGGCGGTTTCCGTTAGTCCCATGGTTTCGATTACAGGAACCCCGAAACGGCTTTCAAACGCCTCATGCATCTCCGGTGATAATGGTGCAGAGGCAGAACGCCCAAAGCGCAAGTGATCACATCCGGAGGCATCCCCATCAGGATTATCCGCATTATGAAGCAAATATGAAATCTGCGTTGGCACAACTGAAAACCAAGAACAGTTGTGCGTTCTGATTTGATTCCAAAACGATTTCACTGAGAAACGCGAAGGAATGACAAGACTGCTGCCTGACACAAGCGACCCCATGAGCGAAACACAGAACGCATTGATATGATAGAACGGCAGCACACAAAGCCCTCGATCATGATGCGAAAGCGCATGCGCTTCTGCTGTGTTACGGCCACCGGCTAACAGACTAATCTGTGTGTGGACGACACCTTTTGGTCTACCCGTGGTACCCGATGTGTACATCAACAGACCGTTTGACAGTGCGGAAACCGAAGAAACATTTAATGAGACGTCGTCTGCTGTTACGAGAAGATCATCCTGTGACACCAGTTTTACACCTGCAACTTTTTCCAACACAGGCTCGAGAAGCTTTTCCGCGTCGTCATCTGCAATCACCAGCTTCGCTTCAGAATGTTCAAGCACATATTCAATGGTGCTGTCGCCCGCCACGAGGTTTACTGCGGTTGCGAGGTAGCCGCCATACAAGAGACCCAGGATTACCAGTGCAGAATTCTGACTGTTAGAAAACGCATACGCAACAGGCGCACCCGGTTTCACTCCTAGGCTGCGCACTGCATTTGCAACCTGGCGAACCTTCTCACGACAATCTGAAAATGACAGGCTTTCCCCGCTTTCTACGTCGATCAAATAGGCACTATCCGGCTGCTCTACTGCATGGCGATCCATGTAGGCCTGCACTGAAAGGCTTATCGATTCATCCAGCGGAGCGACGCTCATTTTCCAGCAAGCTCCCAATATCCACCGAAGATATCATCAAGCGACGGCTCATTGACCGGGATCGTCCGCACAATTTTGGTGATGTTCATCAGATGCTTGTGATTAAAATTATCATCGATGGAGTTACCACCCCAAGTCCCACAACCCATGGAAAGAGAAAACGGCATCCCATTGTCAAACGACCCTCCTGTCGCAAAACAATGGGCCTGATTGACGATTACACGACAGGTTGGAATGTCTTCGCCCAAACCAACAGCGCGCGTGTCATCTGTTGTATGAATGCCAACCGAGTGCCCCGCACCTTGATGAGACAGAACACGCGTGGCGATTTCCTTTGCCTCTTCAAAGTCTTTCGCAGGGTACATAGTGGTGACAAGAGAAAGCTTCTCGCCAGATTCGGGATACTCAGCACCAATGCCCTCACCCTCTATCAGCAAGAATTTAGCGCTATCGGCTTCATCAACGTCAACCTCTGTAACGTCTATCACCTGATCAATATCACGAGCAATAACATGCCTGTTCAGGCCACCATTTTGAAAGAGCGTATTCTTTAACTTGCTGGCGTTTTGCGCATCCAACATGCGGCCACCCGCCTTATGCAATTCCGCAAGAAACGCATCACGAATAGCATCCACCACAATGATCACATTCTCGGAAGAGCATGAAGTCGCGTTGTCGAACGTTTTGGATGCTGTGATCTTTTGAGCCGCATCTTGCAGATTAGCGGTCTCGTCTATGATCACTGTTACATTACCTGCACCAACGCCAATGGCTGGTGTGCCGGAAGAATAAGCTCTGTGAACATTATTCTGACTTCCTGTTACAACCAGAATATCAACCGCCTCCATCAAGCGTTGAGCTTTGACTTTAGAGACGGGTGCCGGGATCATCTGCACGAGATCATGATCAAGGCCAATCTTG